>JAFGTH010000113.1 GCA_016934225.1 Lentisphaerota bacterium
CTCTCAGGTTGCGAATGGGATTTGGAGGAAACGGATGAGGAATCCGTGGGCAGCTCCGATTTCAACGGCATCATTTGGATGTACGGTCCGGATATTTCCGGTTGGCCGCAAACAGTAACACTTACTGCCGAGGGCGGCGGTGAGGAAGTGACCTTGCACTATGATGTTATGCAGAATTGGGCGCCATCTCCGGGTTCGGATGTGAATGCAAATTGCTGGGTGGTTTTTGAGTTCCACGGCAAGAGATATGCGTCAACGTTCGATTATTTGCGTGTCGGACAGGCGGTAAAAGAATCGCCTAACATTCCGACTCCAGATGGAATGTGGCGACCTTCGCGAGGCGAGACGGTAGGGTTCATGGTGTCCGGGATGTGCAGGAATGAACTTCGAACCGTGAACGAGCGCAGCAATATTGCCTATTGCATATGGCAGTAATATTCTTCGCGAGCTACATTTGAGATGTGTGCTGAAGAAACCGGAGGATGACATATGCGTGTAAATACCGGTTTGTGGATGTGCGCTTTGGCCCTTTTACTGGCGATCGGTTGCGAAGTTGATATTGAAGACTACGAAGACGAGATTGAGGAAGCTGAAGAAGAATATAATGCCGAAAATGACAGTTCTTCCGGAGGTGCGGATCCTGCGGAATTGGTCGGCATTACCTGGATATATGGATGCGACATATCAAGTTGGCCGAAAACAATTACACTCACTGCGGAGGGCGGGGGTCACTACGTTTATTTGCACTATGATGTGATGCAGAACTGGCCGCCGTGGAACAACAACGAATACAACGTGAACGGAAGTTGCTGGGTTGTATTCACTTACAATGGCGTCAAATACGCGTCCACATTTGACTATCTCAGGGTCGGACAAGTGAAAAAAGAGGCCCCGGTAATTCCGACCCCGAGCGGAACATGGCGTCCTTCATCCGGCGAAACCGTAGGCTTCATGGTCTCTGGCATGGCCAGAGATGCTCGTCGTACAGTGAACGAGCGCAGCAATGTCTATTACACTATCTGGCAATAGTATTACGCGCCTCGGAATATCAGCTTTGGCGTGTGTTTCAGGTGTTTTGACTGCGCTGTTTGTCAGTTCGAAATTCCGGACGGCGGGAGACGTTGGAGTCATGTTTCAAACAAGATAATAAACGTTGACACGCCGTAAACAAGCTGCAGTACCGGATGTTTCAATTTCCGGTTTGAGCATTATACGGGACAATATCCGGTTTCTTCTGAAATAGAATAATTATTCCCTGCATGGTTTCCGGACCTTCGAGACGAACGGCGCAGTTTCCGCATCTGTTTTTTTGTAGCAGGTAGAAAAGCTTGTTCAGGCTGTAGACATTTTTTTGCATCAACGGATATGTAAACGGTTTGCCGTAAACAATGTTTGCAAAATTGTGCAACAGCGGAACTTTTTTCCTAAGCATGCGCATAATTCTCAGAATCGGCGACAGCTCGGTATTGTAGAGGAAATGAAGCGCAGCCACACCGCGAGAGCTGAGCAGGTCAATCAATCGCGTGACGATATCTTGTCCTCTTTTTTCAGGAATATGCTGGAACACTATGAATGAGTGTATGAAATCGAATGTTCCAGACACTCTCGACAATTGATCGTCCGATCGCACCCATTCGATATTATCAATTGCGTCGCCGCAATTTTTTCGCGCTTCGGCAAGCATCGCTTCGGAAACATCAATGCCAACAACAGATTTGCACATGGTTGCCAGAGGAATAGTGCAACGACCGACCCCACAACCGAAATCAAGCGCTCGTTCAGGCGCGAATGAAGAATCAACGTGCGTTCTAATTTCGCGGAACAGATATTCGACATGGTCTTTGCCGGTCTCGAAAAATTCCTCCAAGGCATGGTGATTGAGAAGGTCTTTATGAAACATGTCATTGCTGACAACCCCGTAGTAAGGGTCCTTCTCGCCGAATTTTTGCCAGTCTTTATCCGGGTTATTAGAGAATATCATTTGCCTCCAATCATGATGCTATAAACGGAACAGATTTATCATTAGTTAAGCCCGTAAGTCGAGGAGTTTCAACGACAAACCTGTTCGCTATTTGAGGCGAGTAAAGGTTGCTCCCCTTATTCTAATGGGCGCAGCGCGGCTGTACGTGAACTCCATAGAAAGTGGCAAATTGTTTGTATGTTCGAAAACTGTCCGGGAAATCTGCGAAGATAGCACGGAGCAAGGACGCGAATTACCAAGCGTATCTGTTATGACCCAGTGACCCAAAAGCGTTTCTGGCGCGCTGGGGCTGTCGAAATCAAGAGAGATGTCGTATTGGCCAGCTTCAAACGGCAATCTGGGCCCGAAAAACACAAGCGAATCTGCTTCGTATTCAGGACGGAGAACAACGCTGCCGTCCCGCAGATCGGTATAGCCGGCATGAAAGAACGTCGCGCCTCGAAAAAATACGGATTGACCAATATCCGGCCACGACCAACGACCACCTATAAGAGTAAACATGTCCAGATCAACATTGCCGTTTGTTACGAGAAATTGCGGCATGGTTTTCTCCTGATGAGAAGGCAACGGCACGCGTAACCATTCCCATCCGTTCGTTGACAACCGGAGCGATAATGGTGCTCTGTCGTCTTCGCATCTGGTCACAAGCAAGGATCCGAAACCGCGCGCGCGCAAAAAAAGAGTTGGATCATCCGCATACATGTGCAGAAATGGCCGACGAGCCGTGATACTTTGGCCGTTTGCAACGGATACATATTGTCCTGCGCTGGCAGTGATGTCGTCGCGCACGATCGCATTTGTAAAAGCCGTTTCTTCGCATTCGATTCGAACCTTTGGAAACATAGGTGAATCAGTGAGTATTGGCGTCACCGTGCGAGCGTCTGTTCTTATTTTAAAAGCCCAGATGTTTTGTCCCTGTCGCAACAGATCCAGGCAGGGGTGATTCAGTAATCGGCTCAACGTCATGACAACCGGGTACGAACTGACTTTCTCCGGGAATGCATCCTCGTGCAGCAAGATATAGTTTATGCCGCAAGACAGAAGCCAGTCGGCCTGTTCTTTTGATAACAGCCCGGCGTTTACGGATTCAAGGCGTTCAAAGACATTAGTCCTGTAGCTGTTGCTGACAAGCGGATTATAGCCATTCAGCATTCTGATTCGGTAGAGCGAAGCGTAATGCATATACAACGAGGACCAGTGGCAATCGCCTGGCCAGATGGGAATGGCCAGGGCGCGCGGAGGATTGGTAACACTCGTCGCGTCAAGCATGACGGCCTCGTAAGCGTCTTGTTGCGTATCCAGAACACAGATAGTCGGCCTTATTTGAAGTTTAAACACAGGGACAGCGATACAGAGAGGAATCGCTGCGAGAAGAGCACACCGTTTAAATGTATTCGAAACAATGCCGGACGAAACGGGAGAATTCATCGGCGTTTGCGCTTTGTGATGAACCAATAGTTCCACAATATCCAGAGATGCAATCATTGCCAGAAGCGATAAGAGAGAGGGAAGTATGGCAAAAGCCTTGCCCGTCTGTCGGATCATGTTAAATCCGGGTATGCACTTGCGCGCAAATCTGAAAACTACAGCATCAAACGGTCCGTGTGGACCCAGGGCCAACAAAACGATAAACACGACCTGGGCATATATCAACGCGGTGACAAGTCGTTTTTGTATATTTATCCGCGGATGCTTGACAATATCAACCAACAGAAATAACACATGCGCAATGAGAAGTAACGGGATTGTGTAACCAATGAAAATCTGACCGTTGATGCCTTTTCCACGCCAATCAGTCAGGCCGTTTGATCGCGGTGAGAACGCGGCCACTTCTCCAATGTTTCGTCCGGCATCCATATTCGTGTCGGTGAAAGCGGTCATGCGTACGATGAGCGCAAGTACAAATATTCCGGCAGCGACAACAGCAAACGGCAGAATGCTCTTTATTGCGGAAGACCAGAACCGTGTACTCCGCCATACATATTCATCACGACCCGCAAAACCGAGCAAATACCAGACCGGTACGAACAATATTCCAAAGAAGAAGATGTGAAGATCGTTCCAGTACGAACAGGCGAGCCCGACCGCAGCCAGCAAGCTCCCCCAGCGAGAATCGTAACGTCCGGCAATGAATAGACCATATATCATTGTCGGGACCCACAGCATTGCATTCCCTGTTGGACTGCCTCCAAGCAATACGATCCATCGGTATGGCAGGGTAACGGACAAAACGGCAAAAAGACCGGCTAGGCATTGTTGTTTTGTGAATTGCATTAATATGAACCATGTCAGGAGATAAGTAAGCCAGAGTGCTACAAAAGCAGTAATGTTCCATCCGAAAGCGCGTCCGCCGAGAAACCTGCCTATGGTATAAACGAAAGTAAATGGTGTGTCGTAGTTTCGTATGTGCAACCGTTCGGAGTCGTTGCCGGAGTTAAATTGGTAGAGATCATGGCACAATGGTGTTTTGTTTATCGCCATGTCGCTGAAAAGCCAATAGAAATAGTGAAGTTGCAGATGGTCGCCTGCCAGCATGCGCCGAACATGTCCCTTTTCCACATTGTCGGCAGATGACGGAATGCCTTGCAGAATATAACGAGGCAATGGCCATGAGAATAGACCCCATATCAACAGGGCTACGGGAATCGAGATAAGCGTTATGCGTCTGGCCGGTATTGACACATGCATCTTTCTTTTTCTTTGCGCCTTGGAACAACGGCTGAAAAAGCGTTCTATGGCCGACAATTGCTAATGCTGCCAAGGCTGATTGCTATGCGCGACCATAACAGAACATTTAAATAGACTATGAGTCATAAACAACCTTGAAGTCAACCTTGAAGTTGATCATGGCGTATGAGTACAAGGTTTGGAAATACCGCACGAGTTTCAGGATTGCGGTTTTCAAAACCGCTAAAATGTGCGTGCCGGTTGTGGCAATTGGCGTAATCCGATTCGATATGACGCTGTTACCTGGTCTGTTCTGTAATGAGGTTGGTCAGCAGCATCGCGGCATGGTGATGCCCTTCGCTGTTCCAGTGCCCGTCACGTGGGAAGTATTGCCGAGCGACAAAACTGCTTCGCCAATCAAACAGGTCTATTCCGGCAGAACGGCATTGCGATTCAATTTCGTTCCAGCAACGGAATTGGGCCGTACCTTTAGTCTCGTCAAGCAAAGGAAAGGCAACAACGATAAAGCGAGCGCCGGTCGAGACGCAATCTGATTGCCATGCTTTGAATATGGCCACTAGCGTCGGTACTGTATCTGCCAGGTTTCGGATCTTGCGGTGGCGCTTGTAAACGCCTTCAAAAATATGTTTTTGGAACCATGTGTTCCGGCCAATGACGGATGCCATGCGTTTCGTCAAAATAAGCGTCTGTGCCGCGTGCCATGTTTTATCCATCCAGGTAAGGGACGGAGTTTGGGCTTGAGCCTCGAGCAAATTTGCGGGTTGTATGATAGAAAGACGATTGTCCTGTAAATGTATGTATGGACGCGGATGCCCGTGCGCCCAACGATCCGCCATGTCACGCAGATCGGTATCGTTCAAAAAACAAACGACAATTTGAGCAGATTTTACGGTTTCATCGGTTTGATACAGCAACCACGCCTGATCCGGCGCGTATCCGGTAATGCCGCGGTTCAGTACAGGTTTGGCAAGCGCGTGTTCGGCAATATCCGTTAATCGTTCGTCTTGATTGACTCCATATCCCCAGACGAAGGAATCTCCATATACTGCGACGGATCCGGTAAATATTGCGCGTTCGCGGTCACGATAACCAAGCGCATTATTAGTCACAAAGAAATGCGATTCCGGCATGGTAAAATAGCCATTTGCGTTTGCCAACCCGCGCCATCCCAGAACCGGATCTGTAGTATAAAACATTGTAAATTCGTCGTCCGGTTTAGCTGTCGGTTTTTCAATGATTTGCAGGAATATTTCGACTGCGAAGAGACTTGCCGAAGCGGATATGAACAAAAGCGCAAATTTTTTGGTCCGTTGTTTCATTAATTCATGATCCGGAATCCGCGTGATCCTGTCAAGCGGAGCATGCGCCGTACATCGTGAAACTAAAAGCGAATTGATTTTGCCGATTGAGCTCAGTTATGTCTGCCCATTAGAAACAAACGTTTTAATCTGTTGCGACGGAGAATTGTGGCGTGCTTGTCGAAAAACAGATTCCACGATGCGGGTTAATTCCGACCATTTTATAATATGCAGTGCCGACAGAACCGTCAGATACAGGACTGAAGATATGGCGAAGAGCAGTATTGCATTACGAAGTCGGACATCAAACGCCAAGCCAATAACAAAACACGCCCCAATCAAAAGCGGTTTTACGAAATTGGCAATGGTCGTGAGAAGATGTCTCCGGTACCTGGCAGTAAAGAACATCGCGAGTATAAAATATCCGACAAGAGTGGCCCAGCCAGCCCCGATTGCGCCTATGTGTGGAATCAGTATGAGGCACACAAGCGCCATGCCGATAATCCCGAATGTGACACCGGATGTATATGCATTCGGCTTTTTTTCGAGGATGGCGTAGTTCATGCCCATGTAGCATACAAGTCCGGGCGCCATCGCTAGAACCATTACCAGCACTACAGAATAGGTGGGCGCGAAGTCGGATCCAAGACAGATCTCAATGGACGGCTTGCCGAGCCAAACGAGCATATTGAAGACCAAGGCTATTATTACCCCGCAATAGGTCAGAACGCTGCCATGCCACCGATGTATAGTCTCCTGCTCATTGTCAACGTGTAGCTTCGTCATGGAAGGCAGAAGAGTCATCAGTATGAGCCCGAGGAAATTCAGACTCATCAGGGAAAATTGACTGGCAATATCGAAATGCCCAACTGATTCCGGACTATCGGTGATGAACTGAATAAACACATTTCCCGATCGTTGCAATATTCCAAACAGGAGAATGGGAACATAAAATTGAAAGCCGAAGACAAGATATTTCTTCATGTCCGACCAAGGGAGAAAACGCCGTGGCAGAAGATAGTCTTTAACCCATGGAATGACGATGATTGTCAATACTATCTCGCGCAGAACCATAGCCCAGATTGCGCCGATTAGGCCGAACAAACTGTAGAAAATTACAACATTTACAAATGAGAACATACTCCTTAACACGTCGCGGGATGAATATCGCGCAATGTGATTGAGCCCGTAGAGAAAGGAAAACAATACGCTCTCGATTCTGGTGACAAAAAGCAAAATACAGAGCGGTCCGAGCCATATGTTCGGCAGGCTGTCGAAGGGATGAATATAGACCACGAGAGACAGAATGGTAGCAAGTGTGACTGTTAGAACAATCCCGAACACCAGAACACCGGCGAGCAGTTGGCGTCGGTGTTCGTGATGCTCGTCACTTTCATCGCCTGGGACAAAACGACCAAAGATCTGGATAATGCTAACATCGGTGAGCATATCGGCGAGCAGGTATACCGACGAGAAGAATGCATACCGCCCGTACATGAAATCACCCATAATTCGTGGTATTATCGTCACGGACAGTAGAACGAACGGCCACCGCAAAAGGCGGAAAATAGCGCCCAGAGAAACTGTTCGCATTGCATATTGCGACTCAGAAGAATTCATATACTGTGCAAAGCCTCAAGCGTGTCTCCGGCACAACGTTCCCATGTGAAGTATTTTGCTCTGACTAGACATTTGGCGGCATATTCGGCGCGCAATGATTCGTCATTGTAGAGTTTTTCCAGCGCGTCTGCCATTTCTTTCGGTTTGAACGGATCAACGGTTATTCCCGCATCCCCTACATTTTCAGGCAGCGCTCCGGTATTCGAAACTACAGGAGGGCACCCGCATGCCATTGCTTCGCAAGATGGAATGCCGAACTCCTCATATACGGACGGGAAGAACATGCATGTCGCGAGATTGTAAAATGCCGGCAACTCGGTGTGTTCCACCCAGCCTGTGAATAAAACATCGTCACAAATACGGTCATCACGCAGCCTGTACTCATCAATATACTTCTCACAGCCTATTCCGATAACCACAAGTTTGCATGGTATTCGCGCGCGCAGGATTCTGAATGCGGCAATCAGGTTCTTGAAGTTCTTACGCGGATCATGCTTAATTACTGAAAGGATAAACTTTTCCGGCAAACGGTACTTGGCCTTGATGCGCTCAAGCGCTGACTGGTCTTCTATGACTCTGAAACTGTTGTCTGTGCCAAGTGGTATTGTTCTGATCTTCTCGCGTGGAACGTGAAGCAGTTGAACGAAGTCATTCGTTGTAAGTTGTGAATTCGACAGGATTAGATCGGCCTTGCGGCAGTAGAGCGGCATCATGGCTCGGATATACATGATGTCCAGACGTTTATAAAGGTGCGGATGTACGAACCAACTTGCGCCATGGATGGTCATAACCGTCTTGCAATTTGCAAGGAAAGGGACAGTAAATTTGGTGTGAAACAGGAGATCCAGATTCTCTCGTTTTGCCATACCCGGTATGATTATCTGATCCCATAGCGCTTTGTTGCGTACGGGCACAACCGTTTCCTTGACGTTGTTATATTGCGCATAGCGACCGTAGAATGACGGATTACCGTAGAATAGGACATATTCATTTGTTTGGTCTATTGCGAGCAGCTTGTCTATGAGATTTGTGCTGTATATGCCGATACCTTGCCTTTCATCCATAGCCCTGAGCATGACACCTATTCGTTTCATTTCATTGGTCTTTTCGGTATGCGGCATTAAAACGACCGAGAATTTTCATTTGTATTCCGGACGGTCAATTCCCGGGCTGGGAGAAAAGGTCTTGACTACACGGGCCGGCACACCAAGAGCCAAACTGTTTGAGGGTATTGGCTTGGTGACAACTGCGCCGGCTCCGACAACACAGTGATCCCCCAATGACGCGTCATCCAGGATCGTCACTCTTGCGCCAATCCAGGAATTGGCTCCTATGACAAGATCGTTTTCAGACGCTGTGCCGCTCTGATCAGCGAAATCTGTTGCATCGGTATAGTCGTATTCTCCGCCGCTCAACAGATAGGAATAGGCTCCTATAATGGTTCCGTCCTCAATTGTCAGTTTGTTGGAGGAAAATACCGTGCAGTTCGAGGAAATGTTTACGCGTCTGCCAATGTGGATGTCGCCGTTTTTGCAGTAGATACTTGTATTTCTGCCGATAAAAACATTGTCGCCAATTGTAATGCCGTTGTTGTTGTCACCCTTTGCGTCAATTAAACACCCATCGTCCACTATCACATTGTCACCGAGACGGATTTTGCAGGGGTGGCGAAGCGTCACATTTCTGCCGACAGCAAGATGTTGTCCGCAAGCGCCGAATAATGACGGATAAAGACTTCTGCGAAGAAGCAAACCCAATGCGCCGGGCACGGCATTTGAGACAAGCATCACAAACTCAGTCCATATCACCTGCGAAAGCGGCGCATTTCCGTAATAAAGATCTCTGTAAATTCTGAATGAAGATTTGTCGCGATTTGCCTGTACCGTTCCGATTTTCATGTAACTAACCTCTCTCGCGGGACAGTTTCCCATATACAGAGCTGATTGCTCAGGCTCAATCATGCACGGCGAATTTATGTTGCCACACCGCAATGTTCATAAGCGCCCACAGCACATGGTTATGGTTATGTTTCATAGCCAAATGCTCGCTTATGAGGCGATTGACATATTCAATATTCATATTATGGCGGATGATCGGTGATTCATTCAGCAGTGCAATCATATACTCTTTAAGTTGGCCTCTCAATAGATTCTTCACCGGCAGGCTGTAGCCTTGTTTGCCGCGATTCACGATATTGTTCGGCAGAATGCCGTCCAGCGCCGATCGGAACACATGTTTAGTGCGGAGGCCTTTAAGTTTCCAATTGCCCGGAAGAGAGGCCATGAATTCAACGAATACATGATCCAGCAACGGAACTCGTATCTCCAGAGAACTGGCCATGCTCATCTTATCTACTTTCATGAGCACACTGTCCGTCATCATGAACCGCATATCGAGATAAATCTCTTTATTTACCGAGTCGTTGGCGTCGCATTTTGCCGCAGCGTCCCTGACCTGTCGAAATGGGTCGTCGCAGACATTAAAGAGATCGTTTTTCATTAACATGCGATTGCGCTGTTCCGTAGTGAAATACTGCCATCTCAGATGCGCTCCGTCTTCAGGCAGGCTGGAGCCTTCAACAAAGCGCTTGAGCATGTTGATTGCGCCCTTTTTCTGCGGCTGGTCGGGGAGTGCATCTACAAGTTTCTCAATGATACCGCGCCTGATCGGCGCCGGTATGACGCTGAACCAGC
This sequence comes from Lentisphaerota bacterium, assembly GCA_016934225.1. Classification (GTDB taxonomy): domain Bacteria; phylum Verrucomicrobiota; class Kiritimatiellia; order UBA8416; family JAFGTH01; genus JAFGTH01. The sequence continues at coordinate 10,281 of JAFGTH010000113.1, forward strand.
GATTGATACGACTAGCCTTAAAGCGATCGTAACCTGCGAAACTTTCGTCGCCGCCTTCTCCGCTCAGGCAAACAGTTACGTGTTTCTTCGCCTGTTGACACACAAGAAACAGAGGCACCGCCGACAGGTCGGTCATCGGTTCGTCAAGATGCCATAGCGCTTTTTCCACATGCTCTGTCTGTAAGTCGTCTATCATGAGAATCTGATGTTCGGTCGCAAAATAATCGGCGACCTGTTGCGCGTAGTCGAGTTCGCTGAAGGTTTTGTCATGATAGCCGATGGTGAATGTCTTAATGGGTCCGGTTATATGCCGTCTCATCATGGCCACTATGGCGCTCGAATCAAGTCCGCCTGAGAGAAACACACCGAGCGGCACGTCGCTGACCAGATGGCTCCTGACGGCTTCATCCAACAGTTGCCGTTCTTGTTCTACGGCGGCCGAGTATGACAAATGTTGTGGAGCGGGATCGAAATTCAGGTCCCAGTATTGTTCCAGATGGATTGCGCCGTTCTTGTAAAGCAGACAGCAGCCGGCAGGAAGTTTGTTGATGCCTTCGAACATTGTGTTCGGCGCCGGAACGAACTCAAATCCCACATAGTCATAAAGAGCTTGCCGATTAAGTTTTCTTTCGATCTGCGGATTTTCCAGAATTGCCTTTATTTCGGATGCGAACGTAAGTCTTCCGTTTGACAGGTGATAATAAAGCGGTTTGATGCCGATTCTGTCCCTGGCGAGGAATATAGTTTGTTGTGAAGCGTCCCATATGGCGAAGGCAAACATTCCGCGCAGTTTGTGTATGGACTCAACGCCGAATTCTTCGTAGGCGTGGACGATAACTTCCGAATCGGCGTGACTGGCAAAGACATGGCCTCTGGCTTCGAGGTCGGCGCGAAGCTCTTGAAAATTGTAAATCTCTCCGTTGAAAACGAGACGAATAGAACCATCTTCGTTCGACATTGGTTGTCGGCCATGCTCGCTGAGATCTATGATGCTAAGTCGTCTGTGGCCCAGCGATATTCCTTCTGCACAGAAGACGCCCTGTTGATCCGGCCCCCTGTGGATCATGGTATCCGTCATCCGGGCAACAAGATTGTCATCTTTCCAGTTAAACCCGCAAATACCGCACATGTTCTATATCTCCGCTCCGCATTACAGCTTGTTATTCATGCTGCATTGAGTGAACACCGCAGAGTGCTATTTCAGATATCTGTTTGCTTTATACCATTCGTATGTTTGCCGTAGCCCCGTGTCCAGATCAATTTTTGGCTCGTATCCGAGTTCTCGTCGAGCTTTGTCTATTTTAAAAGCTCTGTTCTGTCGGAACCAGTCGGCGCGTCGCCGGAACAAAGGGGGATCCACATGCAGCGGAATATACGCGAGTTCCACGAGCGCCGACAACCAGTACAGCGGCCAAAAAGGAAAATGACGAATCTTTAAATTGGGGTTCATAATGGCGCCTATCTTTCGCACAATTTCCTCAATCGTATAATATTTGGAGTCGGCAATGATATAGACTTGTCCTTTCGCTTCCGGCCTGCTGGCGGCCAGTTCGAATGCGTCGTTAAAATTGTCAATATGGAGCGGATGATATAGCGCGTTACCGTTGCCGAAAAAAGGGAACATTCCCGAACCCACCCGTTTGAAAAGCATCAGAAATCTGCCGGGATCACCTGGGCCATATATGGCGGTTGGACGCAGTATGGTAATGTCCATACCGCTTCTAATAAATTCTTGCGCCACTTTTTCGCCCTCATATTTGGTAAATTGATAGTAATCCTCCGGCGCAATAGGAGTCATTTCATCGCCGGGAGGGTTGTCTACGTTGCCGTGTACACCCTGAGTGCTGCAATAAACAATCTTACGGACATTTTTTTCGCCTGCGATTTCCAGAAGTCTGCGCATGGCCGTCACGTTCGTATTCCAGTAAACCTTTTTAGGGAGATTGACCTTCCGGAATGCGGCAGCAAGATGAAAAATTACTTCGCAATCGCCGATGGCGTCTTTTAGTATCCGCTCATCAGTGACACTGCCGAGCAGGATTCTTGCGCCGTTTTTCTCCAGATCCTCATAAACCATGCCCTTTTCATTGTCCAATACCACCACTTCATGACCTTTTGACAGCAGTCTTCGAACAAGGTGACTGCCGGTGAATCCGGTCCCTCCAGTTACCAATGCCTTCATGTGTCTCCCCCGTTTTGAATTAGATGAGTTCGTAAAACCAAAATCATGAACAGAATAACTTCGCGTTGTGCGCGAGAAATATCCGTGTGCCTGTTGTTAATCTGCAATTATATCTCTTTTCCGAGCCTTTCACTGCTGTTCTGTAAGGGTGAATGTTCTTTTTTTACAAATTCGACAATTACCGGCGAACCCCATAGCGCCGTCAAGCCAAGCAGCGCGCAGCAATATTCCGCCGAAGCCGACAATGTGCGGCATCGCATTAAACGATGCAAGACCATTGGTAATAAAAACTGTGGTTTGCGAACGTTCTGAACAAATTCATTCTTTTCGAATTCATCTCGTACTTGCCTGTGTTTGAACAGTTTCCATGTGCGGGTATTGGTCTCGATTTTTCTTTTGGCTTCAAACAGCATTGGAGCAATTGCATTAACGCTTTGACTCGTAGGATAGTCAACTATGACATATTGTCGGGCAACACGACATAACTCTCGGACAAGAACGGGCCATTGTGTGCAATGTGTCAGCATTCGAAAGCTGATAACCGTGTCAAAAGAGTTATCGCGAAACGGTAAATCTATTACATTTCCGACCCGGAAAAGACACTGTCCCGAGTCTACAATATCAGAGATTCGTTTCCTGCAGGATTCTGAGCTTCCCAGCACCGTAACTGAGTAGCCGTTACGGCACAAGGGTATCGCAAGTTGTCCGTGCCCGCCGCCGACATCAAGAATTGTATCCTTGCGCCGACTCTTGAGCAGGCGAAGCGTGATTTTCTCTTGAACTGACAGCATCCATTCTCCTGTAGAACCGGTGAAACGGGTTGCGTAATCGTCCGAAGACGTTTCTATATCGGCTGTTTCCGGAAACGGCGATACGGTCAATTGTTGTGTGTCCTGTGACATAAGAATACGTTCATCAGATAAATAAGACGCAACATAGCAGATCAAACCGTAATGTCCAAGAAACTATGAGTGTAAAGACAAATGCATTAAAATCGCGTTATTATGCGAGACCGAAACGCTGTCGGTGCTCGAACCATATCTTCATTTTGGGAAGATCCGGCGCCTGCAAGGGCTTGACCCCGGCGTAATGCAAAAGTCGCACGTCAGGATCGCGCTGTTGGTCGTTCCAGAAAAATTCGGCATGGCAGTTGAAGTCCGGTGATATATACCGCACGCGTTTGAATCGGAAGAAGCGGTTGATTATATCCTGGTCAGCAACTGCGCCGCTGGGATGTTTGAACAATTCGGCATATACCGATTCGTTCAAATATTTGCGTCCGATTGACATAACACCGGTATTGACTCCGCGGCTGAGTGTTCTGTATCCGGCGAGTCTCCGCTTGCGCGCCAAGTCTCGTCCCGGCATGCAGGCCGCGAAGTCGGCGCGAAGCGTGAACAAAGAGGAGATATCGCCGAGGCACAACATATCGGAGTCGAGAAAAACAATACGATCGAACTCCGTATGTCGAAAACACTCCAGCGAAAACAATGCAGGGATCATATGTTCCGGGGTTTGTCCTGCCAGCGCGCGGTATTTTTCTTCATTAATTTCAAGGAATTGAAACTTGTCATATAGATTAGACAATTCATTTTGATTGAATTGGGAAAGAGGAGAAAGGTTTTTACTATAGAATACGAGCCAAGGCAAAGACAACCATGGGTTGTGAAGCCTTACTGATTTCAGAAACACAAGAAAGTAAGGAAAAAATTTATCGTTCAATACCGTGGCGCAGGCCGTGTTCTCCGAAGCGTGAATTATTCCAGATGTTAAAGTTGATTCATGATTCACCGGGTCAAAGAAGATATCCGTTTTATCCCATGCACATACAAATCCGTTCGCAACCCGTTTAACCAGCAGCCAGATTAACCTGATTATTTTTCTCATGAGAAAATCATGCGATCGAAAGATCTAATACTCAAGTAATATGCAGCAACTGCAAATATTTGGCTATATTTTACTGCTTTTCTTTTTCTATCCTTCACCGCGATTTCTTGCGACCTGGTCTTTGGCGGTCTTGCCAAAGATTGCTCAAGCAAGGTATAGTTCATTAATGAAAAAGGTTCTGTTTATCTCATCACAACCGTTTTTCCAATGGCGCGGTTCACCTATTCGCGTTGGATTTGACGTTCGGGTTTTGGCTGAGGCCGGATTTGCGGTGGATCTTTTAACATTGCCGATCGGCGATTCCAAAGAGATCACAGGGGTGCGGGTGATCAGGACGCCAAATCTGTTTCTGGTTAAGAATGTGCCCATCGGCCCTTCATTGGCCAAAGCGGCATTCGATGTGCTGTTGTTCTTTCACGGGATTTTGCTCATAGTTCGAAACAGATACAGTGTTATTCATTGCGTAGAGGACGCCGGCGTGATTGGCGTGGCGCTTTCTCGAATCGCGCGTGTGCCTCTTGTGTTCGAAAAACATTCCGATCCGTTATCGTATGGAAAGGGCCGTTTCCGCAACATATTGATGAAGATTTATGGCAGGGTTGAGGTGTTTGTTGCCCGTTGTGCGGCGGCGACAATCGGTACAGGACAAGGGCTTGTTGATCAATTGCTGGCAATGGGAACCGGTCGTCCGGTTCATCATATATTCGATATTCCTTCCTCATTGACCAGGGCGACTCCAGAAAAAACCGCTGCGGTGCGAAACACGCTCAAACACGAGCCGAACGAGATGTTGATAATGTTTGTCGGTTCGTTTGCCGTTTATCAAGGAGTAGATCTGATTCTTGAATCTGTAGCCAAAGTTGTTTCCCTGCACAGCAACGCAAGATTTATTATAATTGGAGGAACTTCCGCGGAAATTGCGGCCAGGAAAAAGATTGTTGATGCCGCTGGGTGTAGCTCCGCTGTTTCATTTATTGGGAAAGTGCATCCGGACAAGCTTCCGAATTATCTGGCAGCAGCCGATATATTGCTTTCTCCAAGACTTGCCGGTGTGAACACGCCTTTGAAGATTCTGGATTACCTTAAAGCAGGCAGGGCCATTGTGGCGACAGATACCGAATCAAACAGACTGATTCTGGATCGCGGCATTGCCCTGTTGGCTAAACCGGATTCGAATGCGTTTGCCGAAGCCATTTGCGCGCTTTTGTCGAACGATTCGCTGAAAAACGAACTGGCGCGGAAAGGACATGATCTGATCGAGAACCTCTACAATTTTGAGGAATTTAAACGTCGGCTCATAGCATGCTACGACGAAATTCTGGAGACCAAAGAGAAATGACAGTAATTGCCGATACCCACTTTCACATGTATCCCTGCTACAATCTCGATTCCTCGCTCCGGTATTTGTGGAAGAATCTGAGCAGTCATGGTTATGCGGACGCGCAGAAAGCGGCGTTTCTTGTCGAACGCCACGACTGTCACTTTTTTGATGAGTTGGCGGCAGGAGCCGTCAAAACGAATGAAATTGAATCTCAATCCATTCTCGAATCGGCATGTCTGTGTATTAAATTCGGTGACTGCTCCGACGACATGTTGGTGTTTGCCGGTCGTCAAATTGTGACTGCCGAGCGCATAGAGATTCTGGGTCTGACAATGATTTCATCAGTTCCGGATGGTCTGTCGGCTAATGAAACTGTAGCCGCAATCTTGGAATCATCCGGAACGCCGGTGCTTGCATGGGCGCCGGGGAAATGGCTGTTCAAAAGAGCTGCTGTTGTCGAAAAATTGTTTGAGGAATTTGCGCCGGGACAGTTGCTTGTTGGCGATACTGCGCTTAGACCGATAATATGGGCGGAGCCGGTTTTGATGCGGAAGGCGCGATTGAGCGGATTTACAGTAGTGGCAGGGTCGGATCCGCTCCCGTTTGCGGGAGAAGAAACGCGTATGGGCGGTTATGCGACGATGTTAAGAGGACAAATAAATGCTCTGTATCCGGTTACAACTGTTCGTCGTTTGCTTGGCGTGAAAAATGCCGATACGACTCTTGTCGGAAAACGTTGCGGACCTTTTTCCGCGGCATACCGGGTCATTCGCATGATGTTGAAACAGCGTTGCTAAACCGTGCCAATCTTCTGTCGTTCCCAGAGCTTGGCGTATTTTGCAAAGACGCCATATGCAGTTGTGACTGCTATAATTAACCCTGGGAGACCGTCAAGAAACCCTCGCTTTAAAAAATAACATCGTATGAACTTAAACCATGGCCTGAAAATTAAATTAAAGATCTTAAAAGAAGCGTGCTCGTTGTCCAGGCTTTCCGCCGTAATGCTTGAGAACTTGTTTATGGTGCTTAATTGGTCGCTTATGCCGGTATAAGTATAGTGGTAAAGATTGCCGGACAGTCTTTTCACCGCTCCGTTGACCGTTGTGCGATCATGTGGTTCCTGACCGCCGCATGTGCCGAGCGCTTTACGGAAAAGACGCAATTTTGCATCCGGGTACCAATCGCCGTGAGTAATCCATCTGCCAAGGTATCTAACCAGACGCGGAAATTCGTAACCGGCATAATTCTTATTGGAGCCCGATTCGAATTCGCCGAGTATCTCGTCGCGCAGTTGGTCAGATACTTCTTCGTCTGCGTCAATAAATAGGATCCATGGGCCGGATGCGAAGTCTTTGATGAGGTTCTTTTGGCCTATGTATCCAAGCCACTTGTGCTGGTAAACCAGATCGGTATATTCCTTGCATATCGCCACTGTCCGATCCGTGCTGAAACTGTCCACAACGACTATTTCGTCAACCCACTTAACGCTTTCCAGACATCGTCGAATATTATTTTCTTCATTACCGGCTGTTATGCAGGCGGAGATTCGTTCTCGCATTTGTAATAACTCCCCTTGGGCGACATAGCTCGCGACTACACAGTAACGCGTCTTCAGAATTTGATGTAACGTTATCCCAGAAAACTGTTATTCGCAAGAACTCAATGACGGAAGACAAGGGTGAATACGATGAACTTAATTGCATAAGACAGTAATTAATCGCAGATATCAAACATAGCAACTGTGGAAAAATACCGGGCAGAAGCATAGCCGGCAATTTGTAGTGTCATTTGTCGGATTTTGTGATAGATAGTAATAAAAGATCACATAATAGGAGGCTTTCTATCGTGGATTTGTCCATTGTGGTTCCGGTGTACAATGAGGTGGAAAACGTTGAGATCTTGTGCGACAGAATTCACGAGTCTCTATCAGTTATCGGTCGTTCGTATGAGGTGCTTCTCGTTGATGACGGCAGCAGCGACGGCACATGGGATAAACTGGTTGCCCTCTCTAAGAAGTATCCCAATCTTCACCTGATACATTTTCGCGGCAACTTCGGCCAGACCGCAGCCATGAGCGCGGGTATTAGGGAATCGAATGGTGATATCATTGTAACAATGGACGCGGATCTTCAGAACGATCCGTCCGATATACCGCTGTTACTCGAGTGTATAAACCGTGGCGCTGATGTTGCGAGCGGATGGCGCAAGGACAGAAAGGACAAGTTCCTGTCTCGCCGGCTTCCATCAATAATTGCGAATAAGTTAATCAGCAAAATCACGGGCATTACGCTCCACGATTACGGATGCACGTTAAAGGCGTACCGAAGGGAAGTAATCAAGGATGTGCACCTGTATGGCGAGATGCATCGCTTTATTCCAGCTCTGGCGAGCTGGGTCGGCGCCACAGTAGACGAAGTCATAGTGAAACATTACCCGCGAATAGCCGGTGAGTCGAAATACGGCATTTCCAGAACATTGCGGGTTGTTCTAGATCTGTTAACGGTCAAATTTCTCCTTCGCTATAGTCGTGGACCGATACAAATCTTCGGCAAAATCGGCATGATATTTGGTTTCCCTGGCTTGTTGCTGCTGTTGGGAATGATTTTAGCGCACTTGTCGCATCTGTTGCTCGGTACGGAGTTTGCGGCCGGTCTTGTCAAGCGACCATTCTGGATAATGAGTTCGTTCATGTTGATATTTTTCGGGGTTCAGTTTGTATGCATGGGCTTGCTTGCCGAAATTCAAATCCGAACCTGGTATGAATCCCAGGACAAAGCAACCTATGTCATAAAAGAAACCGTGAAGTCATCCCGTGCAAGCAATTAATGAAGAATACGGTTCGAATCGCCAACCTGTTAGAGGATAAAAAGCCGGTTCACATGGTGGGGATTTCAGGGATCGGTATGGCAGGCCTTGCTCTCTTGCTCAAACAGGCCGGTGTGTCGGTCGGTGGTTGCGATGTTTCCCCGGGCAGCGCAGCGGAATGGTTGCGCGATAACGGCATTAATGTTGAATCCGGTCATAGTGCAGATCACATTGACCGGTCCGTCAAGTGGATCATATGCAGCGCGGCAGTTCCGCGCAGCCTTCCAGAGCTTGTCGCGGCGCGCGACGCAGGCCTTCCTATAGTAAACAGAGGCGAAGTTCTCCCATGTCTGCTGGCGGGCCGCAAGTCTATTGCAGTCGCCGGAACGCACGGCAAGACAACAACATCAACATTCATAGCGCAATTGCTGCATTTTGCAGGCAGACCATTATCATGGTGTATCGGCGGTAAAAGCGATATTCTTAACGGTCCGTCCGGAAGATTCGGCTTGGCGGCAAACGACACAATTGTGGTTGAAGCCGATGAAAGCGATGGGACCCTTGCACTGTATCATCCCGATATTTCCGTTGTGACGAATGTCGAGTTTGACCATATGGAACATTTCGCAAATTCCAATGCGTTCGAGGAATGTTTTCGATTGTTCATTCAAAATACCAAGGGGATTGTAATAGTGTGCAAGAACGACCAGAGGCTCACCGATATTCTGGCCTCCATCCGCGACAAGAATATAGTGTCGTATGGCATTGATGCGGACGCCGACATAACGGGAAGCGATATACTTGTTGCGAACGACGGATCAACAGAATTCACAGTACTCCGGCGTGGGCAGCAGCTCGGTCGTTTACGGCTTAACATGCGCGGCGAACACAATGTGATGAATGCGCTTGCTGCAATTGCAGTGGCGTTTGAGTGTGGCGTGAGTTTTAGGGAAGTGGAAAAGGGTGTCAGCTCGCTTTGCCTGCCGCATCGGCGTTTTGAAAAAATTCCAATGGCGAACAATGTCATGGTGATATCCGACTACGGACATCATCCTACCGAAATTCGAGCTTTGATCAAAACGGCTGCAAGTTTTGATCATAAAAAGCTGCGAGTGATTTTTCAGCCGCATAGATATACACGAACACTCGCTTTACGTGCGGATTTTCCGCCCGTTTTCGCGGAAACGGACGAATTGATCCTCGTGCCGGTGTTTTCGGCGTCGGAATCGCCGGTACATGGCGGAACAACATGGGACTTGTATCAACAATTCCGGACATTCGGCGCCGGAATGGAGTATGCCGCCCCGCGAGTCAGAAGCGCCTCTTCGGTGAAAGAGGCTTGGACAAAAGTTTGTCGCGAGATGGGAAACGGCGACATTGTGCTCATTGTGGGCGCCGGCGATGTGGAACAGGCTGCGCAGTGGGCAAAAGAAGGGCAGGTTTTCGCGAACCAATTTTCCGGTGATCTTGAAAACAGGCTGCACGACGGATCCTTGGTCCGGTATGCCGAATCAATGGCTTCAAAAACAACCCTGGGGGTCGGAGGAATTGCGGATGTATGGGTGGATGCTCAATCCGAATCAGATATTCGCGCTGTGTTGGCTTGGTCCGCCGAGAACAAGATGACAACGGCAATTGTGGGGGCGGGAAGCAATTTGTTGATTGACGACATGGGTTTTCACGGCGTGGCAATCAGACTTTCCGGAGAAGCGTTTTCCGATGTGAAAGAAAATGACGGCATTGTTACTGTGGGCAGCGGCGTTTCAATATCCGCTCTTTTGAAGTGGTGCGAACACCACGGATGGTCGGGTCTGGAGTTTATGGAGGGGATTCCAGGCACCGTAGGCGGCGCTCTGGTCATGAACGCAGGTGCGCAAGGATGCGCGATTACCGAAGTTGTTTCCTGGATTCGTTGTTTGAACAGCAGCGGCTCCGAGTGTATGCTTGATCGAGATGATGTTGGTGGACAATACCGCGAGTCGGTCGGACTTGCCGGTATGATTGTTTTGGAAGCCGGTTTTTGCCTCGAAAAAGAAGATTGCACGGAAATCCATAATCGGCGAGAAGAATTTAATGCTCGCAGACAATGGATGAAAGGGTTGCGAAGCGCCGGTTCGGTATTCAAAAATCCCGGCGGCGCGGAGGGGCGCGGAGAAAACAACGCCGGCTGGCTCATAGAGAATACGGGTTTGAAAGGACTGCGTGTCGGCGGCGCATCGGTATCAACGAAGCATGCAAACATTATTGTGACGGAACGCACGGCAAACGCTTCAGATGTTCGGGCGCTTGTTGAGATTATCCGCGCGGAAGTAATGTTGAAATTTGACGTTAAACTCGATATGGAAATCAGAATATTAGGATAAGTTGTCGGGATCGGTAGAGATGGCGGAAATAAACAAATTCAAAAAAGTGGCAGTGCTGATGGGCGGACCGTCGGACGAGCGGGAAGTGTCGTTAAGATCAGGCCGCGCGGTTGTCTCAGGACTTATTAACGCCGGATACGAAGCTTTGGCGATTGATGTTACCGGAGATGACATTGTCATAGGAAATGATATAGAAGCGGTCTTTATAGCGTTGCATGGTCGGTTTGGAGAAGACGGAGGAGTTCAGGCTGTTTTGGATGAGCGTGGCGTGCCTTACACCGGTTCCGGTGCGGAAGCCAGTTGCGCTGCATTCGACAAGGAAATCAGTAAAAAGATTTTCGCAGAGAACCGCATTATGTCTCCGAAATATGAAATTTTAAGTTGCCATGATCAAAGGACCCTGCCTTTGCCAGTTGTTTGCAAGCCGACATGCCAAGGCTCTAGCATCGGCGTGCACAGAGTCTTTAAAGAATCGGATTGGCAACCTGCTGTTACTGACACGCTGAAATTTGGCCGGAAGGCGTTAGTTGAAAAATACGTGGAAGGGCGTGAATTGACCGTTGGAATTGTGGGCGGAGAGCCGTTGCCCTTGGTTGAGATTGTTGCGCCCAACAACTGGTATGGCTACGAGGCGAAGTATACGAAAGGAGAGAGCAAGTATTTTGTTCCCGCCCAAGTCAGCGAGAGCATATCCGATGCGTGCAAGTCTGTTGCAATGGATGTTTTTCACGCGTTGAAATGCCGTGGATTCGGGCGCGTTGATATCAGGTTGGCGGAGAACGGAGATCTTTATGTTCTTGAGATGAATTCCATACCAGGGTTCACAGAAACAAGCCTGTTGCCGAAAGCTGCAGCGGAAGCGGGTATGACTTTCCCTGCGCTTTGTGATCGCATAATGAGAACAGCTCAAGTAGGATAGTAAAACTTATGCTATTTGATGATGAAGAAATAACCGGCAGACGGTTTGGCGGCAGCAAACATAAGCAGCGCAAACCAATATTGAATGTTATCGCCAGGGCGCGAACACAGAGAGGTACTGTGTCGCATCGCCTGGCTGTTCTCATATTGATTCCAATAGTAGCTGTTTTTGCTGTTGTTCTGTTATGGTATGGAATTAGTCTTGCCGGGAGAATGCTTTTCTCACAGAACGATAGGTTTGTTATCAAACATCTGGAAATCAAGGTTGATGAAAGTGCGGTCATATCGCGCAGCCTGATTAAGGAATACACGCAGATACATAAGGAAATGAACATCTTTGAAATGAATATTTCAAAGATACGCGCGGATTTCCTCAATAATGCTCCGAGCGTTAAATCAATGAGCATAACTCGATACCTTCCGAATACGCTGCAGATAGAAGTTATAGAACGTTTTCCATTGGCGTGTATCGTTCAGCGAAAACAGCGTGATGTTGCGGTGGACGGTCATGGATGTGTCTTTGCGGCCAAGGATTCGGCAGGAAAATTGCCGCTAATAAAGAAATATGAGGGCGCGGTATTGGCGCCTGGAGATAGAGTGGAAGGCATGATGTTGGCCGCCGTCCAGTTGCTTGAAGCTTGCGAAAATCCTCTTCTTGGACTGAAGATCGAGGAAATTGATGTTGGAAACAGGGAATATCTTGTGCTCCGTACTCCGTTTGAGGGGAAAACTCGGCAGGTCAAATTCAACTGGGACGGAATGGGGTTGCGCACGGCTGCGGCTAAAAACACCTTGTTGCGAAAATTGAGTCGGCTCGTTGTAACGCTGCAATCGGATCAAGGCAGACGAATTTCGTTCATAGACTCAACTTTTGACGATAGAATATACGGTCATTAGGATTCTATTTCGACTTATGGCAATTCCACCAATTGTAGCTTTAGAGTTAGGCACATCGAAGATAATAGCTCTCGTAGGTGAAATGCGTGAAGACGGTCACGTCATGATAACCGGCATGGGAGAGCATCCGTCCAGCGGGATTCGCAAAGGAGAGGTAATAGACCTGGAAAATGTGGCTATATGCGCGCGAGCCGTGCTTCAAGCGGCGGAAGAAAGCGGCAAAGTTGCAATCAGGGGCGTTCATCTCGCGATTTCCGGCGGTCATATCCAAAATGTTATTAATAGTGGAGTGGTTCCGGTCTTTGGTTCTAACGGCGAGATTACGGAAGAAGATGTGGAACAGGTAATGGATGTCGCCAAAGCCTTTCATCTTGCTCCGGATCGAGACATATTACATACAATTTGTCAGGATTTTTGTATAGACGACGAACAGCGAGTTATCAGACCGGAAGGAATGATTGGCGCGAAATTGTCGTTGAACATGCTGATGATCCATGGCATACGCGGACGAATTCACAATTCGATCAAAGCGGTTCAAGAGGTGCCTATGGCGGTGCAGGACGTTGCATTCAGCGGCCTGTGTTCGGCGTTGTCGGTTCTGACCGCTGAACAGAAAAAAAGCGGTGTCATAGTGATTGATTTGGGTGGCGGAACTACGGATTACCTGGTATATGCCAACGGCATTGTCGCAACTGCAGGAGCTTTCGGGGTGGGCGGCGAACATGTCACAAACGATATAGCCTTGGCATTCAACATACCCATGACCAGAGCAGAACACCTCAAACGCGAGTCCGGTAACGCCGGAATAAATGTTGCAGGAACACCGCAGCGAGTGTCTTTGCCTCCGGAAGTCGGATTTCCCGGTAAAACGATCAGCTTAAAATCCCTGCATACCGTTATAAACGCTAGAATGGAGGAGATTCTCGATACGATATACAGGCGGATTGGCGAGACCGTTCTTCATCATGTAGGAGCAGGTGTTGTGCTTAGCGGCGGCGGCGCGCATCTCAACGGAGTGACGGAATTGACTGAAAAAATATTCGGACTGCCCTGTATAATCGGTTGGCCCAGAAATATGAGCGGATTGACTACAATCACCAGTGGACCAGAGTATGCCACATGCAGCGGCCTTATTCAATATGGCTTTATGACATCGGCGAAACAGGAGCGCAAACCTTCTTTCAGTAATTGGCTTAAAGGCGTTTTAGGAAAACAGCCGTAATTGGCGCAAATAGATCATGAATGAACGGATATGCATAGTCGGATTGGGCGGCGGCGGCGGCAAGATTATAGACAGCGTTGTATCCTCGGCGCACGGCGGACTTGGAACTGTGGCGATCAACACGGATGCAGCCGCTCTGGCCGATTCGACCGCCGGCACAAAATTACAGATTGGCTCTGATCTCACCGACGGATTTGGCGCAGGCGGCGATATGACAATAGGCAAACAGGCGGCCGAGGGCGATCTGGAAATATTGCGCACTCTTTTCGACGACGTAAAGCTTGTGTTTCTTGTTGCGGGCCTCGGAGGCGGAACCGGGACGGGAGCCGCTCCGGTTGTTCTAAAAGCAGCACACGAAGCCGGAGCAATGACAATTTGTTTTGCCACTCTTCCGTTCAAATTCGAAGGTGAACGGCGCAAAGAATTGGCCGAAAAAGCTGTCACGGATTTACGAGGCACAACGGATGCATTAGTGCTGATCCCAAATGACCGATTGTTCGAATTTGTTGGTGATATGAGCATGGCTGAGACTTTTGATCGCGCCGGGCAGATATTGGGAGATGGAATTTGTGCGATATGGAAACTTATCAGGCAGCCAGGTTTCATAAACCTTGATTTTGCAGACTTGCGCAAAGCAATTCAGCATGGAGGCGGCCGTTGCGGTTTCGGGTATGGCAGCAGCTCAGGTGACGGAAAGGCGCGGAAAGCCGTCAAAATTCTGTTGGAAAGTCCGTTGCTTGCGCAGGGCGAAGATCTGGCGCGTTCGCGCGCTGTCATTGTCAGTATAGTGGGAGGCCCTGATCTGGCGCTCAAAGAAATCAGCGATATTATGGAAGCAATTACCGGAAAAGTGAAACATGATTGCCACATATCCATGGGAACGGTCTTGGACGATAATTGGAACGGCAGGATTACAGTGGTAGCAATTGCTTCTGAGCAATGGACAATTTTGCCGGATGATGATCAGAAATCGTCATTATCAAAACAAGGCAGCGCCACAAATAGAGGATTTCGAGGGTCGGTTGCGGGGAAAACCGTTCAACAGCCAATGCAAACTAAATTAAGTTTGGAAACTGCCGGCCGTGGTCGTTTTAAGAACGTAGAGCCTACAATTCTTGACGGCGAGGATCTCGACGTGCCCACATTTATTCGCCAAGGTATCATTATCGAGAAATAAAGGGCACTACATATTGCGCCTGAGGTATTACATAATACGTTGGTTTTACGCAATTATTCAATGAGATCTCGGCCAAAGCCATGTCGGCTGCAGTTTCCATGTCGGGCGCCGTTTGCAGGCCAAGATCTTTCTTATCCTGTTCTTTCATTTCGGTAACAATAATGGTCTGTGCGCCGCGAATTTTTGTCGAAAGAGCGGTTTGACCGAGTATTTCGAAAGACTGACGAAGTTCACGGTAAATTTGATCCAGTGTTTTTTGCTTTACCCAGTAACGTAATCGCTCACTGCCAATGCCTTCGCGACATGGAGCGTACAAAAGAATTCGCCCCGAGTTCTTGACGGCACGATGTGCGTTGTAAAGCGCCTTGTGACTTTGCACCCAGTCTCCTGCCGATGCGGCCGATGCAAGCACGATGTCCGCTTGTTCGCGTATGTCGCATCGTTCCACTTGCGCTGCCATCTTGCATGCTTCCCGATGCGCTGCATTGAGTTCGCCGAAAAACACACCGACCAGATTGCCGTCGGGCGCAAGTACGGTGTTGACGATAAAATCGGGTTCATGCATGTAGGCGCATTCAAGCATTTCCTCCGATACCGGATTGCCGTCCAAACGACCCAGGGTGGCGGCCGGGTGAATGCGATCAGCATGCGGATCAATGCTCAATGAATGATTGTGCGCAATTGTGTCTCTGTCGGCCAGTCCGGGCACAAGCGATTTGCGTCCGCCGCCAAAGCCGGCATGATAGTGATAGGTTACCGTTCCAAGAAGTATCAGATGATCCGCCTCCACGGCTCGTCTGTTGATATATACGTCATGTCCGCGTTTTGTCTTGCCTACACACGTCAAATTGGCTTTGTCGTCCGGATCATGCCGGAAAATCCTGTTCCCGAAACGCACAACAATATCTTGGCCGAGAATTAAGGCTGTCTCTTTGTCGTCAGGATGACGATGCACTCCGGAGGCAATCAAGAAAAACACATCGCGCTCGGATATGCCCGCAGAATATATTTTCTCCAACAACGGGGGCAGAATCAGATGAGATGCGGTTTTCCTGGTATGATCCGAAACCACAATACAGACAGAATTACCTGAGACCATGGAACCGATTAAAGGTTTCTTTTGGCCGACAGCCCAAATGGGTTTCTCAAAGGATGCACAAATATCTTTTCGGGTGAGCGTTTGAAGGTTCGTATTTGCCTGTAAAGTCCCCAGACAAACAGCAGAGCTGCGAAGCACAGCCGGAACTTGCATCATCTCTTTTTGCCGTCTTTCTTCTTCTCCGCCCCCGCTTTTTTGACTAATTCGGACGATGACGGAGTATATGCCTCTTCGCCGGGTTCTTGCACTTCCGCAAGTAACCTGGCGACAATATCCATGGAAGTCAAACCTTCGGAATCGGCCGCGAAGTTGGTGCCGATGCGATGGCGAAGAACCGGAATGGCCGCGCGCCGGATATCGTTGCAGCTCACATGAATACGTCCCTCAAGAACAGCCATTGCCTTTGCGGCCAGCACCATGTTCTGCCCGGCGCGAGGACCTGCTCCGTTTGACACATATTTCCTGGTAATTTCCGGTGATTCCTCATTGCCCGGTCGCGTCGCCCTTACCAGCTTTATTACATATTTGACGACATGATCGGATACGGGAATCTTTTTTACCACCTGCTGAAGCTGAATTACTTCCTCCTTGCTAAGGATGGTTTGCGGTTCGGCTTGATTGCCCGTCGTGGTCGAACCGATGATCTGTTCCTCTTCATGTTGAAGAGGATAATCAACCCATATGTTGAACATGAAACGGTCAAGCTGGGCTTCCGGAAGCGGATACGTTCCTTCCTGTTCAATCGGGTTCTGAGTGGCGAGCACAAAGAATGGCTTGTCCAGAGTATAAGTCGTATTACCGGCGGTAACCCGTTTCTCTTGCATGGCTTCCAACAGCGCGGCTTGAGTTTTCGGCGGCGTTCGGTTGATTTCGTCAGCAAGAAGCATGTTGCAGAAAATGGGTCCTTTGATGAATCTGAACTCCTTTTCTCCCGTCTCCTTGTTTGTTTCGAGAACATCTGATCCTATGATATCGGTCGGCATTAAATCAGGTGTGAATTGCACGCGTTTGAATTGCATGTTCAATACTTTTGCGATTGTGCTCACCATGAGCGTTTTTGCCATTCCCGGCAACCCTATTAAAAGGGCATGTCCGCCGGCAATAATGCACATCAATACTTGATCCAGAACATCCCTTTGGCCGACAATCACCTTCCCGACTTCGTTGCGAATGGCATCTGCCCGACGACTCATTTGACGGACAAGATCAACATCTTCTTCCGAGGCTCCGGTGTCGCCCCCGGATTGCGCCTTTCGGGCGGCGGTCGCCGCAATGGGCGCCGTTTCGACCTCAGCCGGAGATGATTCGGGAGCGGGTTCGGCCATTATAGCTTCTGCGGGCGCGCCGTTACCGGAAAAGGAAAATAACGTGTCGCCAATACCGACTACATCGCCATCGTTCAAAAGGTGCGTTTGCGCCGGATTACCGTTCACAGTAGTGCCGTTTGAGCTTTGAAGATCAATGATGTGCCAGGCGCCCTCTTGCATGCTTAATTGCGCGTGACGACCGGAAATCTGTTCGTCGTTAATTACCAAGTCTGCTTCTTTGGATCTGCCCAATACAACACCTGTGCTAGGCAGCTCCAATTTATGACCTGTGAACGGACCTTGCAAAAAGACGATTTCTGCCATGACTATGGAACCCCCTTAGCTCTATCGGTTTTCGACTAGAGATTGATTTCTCCAAGATTTTTGATTTTGTTGGTTACACGTATTCCCTGTAGCGAGTTGCTGAAATGATGAACACATGAAGCGTCTTGCGGAATCACCCAAAGTGGATACAGATCTCTTGCGCGGATAATTTGCCATCCCGGTCCAACATCCTTAAGCATAACAAGTTTGAACGTGCGCCTGTAATCGTCAACAGGGCCGGCGTACACAAGAGACTGCTTGTTGCGGAGATACGTGCAAATTGCTCTGGCCAGATTTCCACGGCCAGTTTCGCCTTCGACCCTGTGCACAGTCTTAACAGACCAAAACGGCTCGGATTGCTGTATGGACTTGGCAATGTTGTCGGTATCCGTTTTCGTGAGAGTGCTTTCACCTCTGTAGAGGGCCAACCCCTCAAAAAAACGCGATTTAAAGATCAGTATGATGTCATATTTCTGAGACGGCAATCCGTTGAATGAGAACTCGCGTTTGTTGGGTCCGAACACTTCGGCTTTGTAAACCATTCCGGGTTCATCCTGATTGACTGCCAATGCCTGCGAAATCGGTTCTTCGATGTTCGTTACCACCCCTCGAATACCGCCGGTTGCCGAAGGATCCGGCTTGGTATAAAGACGAGACCGTTCTTGTTCATTTGACGTCTCATCCCATAGCTTGGATTGGGCATGGGTAAAAGAGGGGCATACGAACAAAATTGCCATTATTAAAACGGTCAATTTGTAGCACATAATGCTTGTATCAATTTTACACATCTTACTTGCGCTTTGCTGCTGCTCGCAGTTCCGGGATGACTGTATGATTTGGAAGCCGTTTTTCCGCTTCCTTGACGAGTTCGTCCAGTTTCTGCATGGGCTCATTCATCTTGATCATGCAATCAGCAATCATTCTGAAAGCATCAGGAAGATCGTTTGTCATATCAACAGCTTTTGCGTAGGCTTCCAACGCCTTGCGTGCTCTGGCGTAATCCCCGATCTTCATGTAAAATTTCGCTTCAGTCACAATATAATTGCCTGCGATTTTCGTCAAAGGAAATTCCTGTTCCCATGTCTGTAATGCGACAAAAGCTTCGCGCATATATCCTTCGTCAATCAATTTGCGGATCGTTTCAGCGCCCGCCGTCTCGCGAACCGCTCCGATGCGCCAATCCGGCGTGATATGCCCGCCGCGCAAACTGATTCGAGCTGGATTGGGTGAAACGGATCCCGATCCGTTTCGAACTATTTCGGAATGTTTGACCCTGTCTTGAACCTGCCCGTACAATTCCACAGCCTTGTTGTAATCGCCAGCCAGAAATTCGACATCGCCCAGTCGAATTCGCGCCAGGTTCGCCAGTCTTCCCAATCCGCTGATTGATCTCAATAGCATGCTGCGCGCTTCCTTAAGATTGTCGAATCGGTACATAAGGACCTCGGCTTTCATCAGGTCGAGTTCTTTGCGCCGCTCCGCCGATTTTTCCGCCTTCCTTACCTGATCCAGCCAGGTCAAACATTTTTCCGGACTCTTGTATGAGAACCATTGATAAAATACATCTTCAATGATCCTCATGCGTTCCGGATCCAATGCCTTTTTCATGGCCTCCCATTTCCTGGTTCCGAAAATTTCGGCAAGAATTAATTTGCTTGTGCCGGGTTCCAGAAGATCCAGGAACGTTTGCCATGTGCGCGGCGACCATGTTGCCGTTGGATTTCCATCGGATGGAAACGCGCGTAACATATTGAAATAGGCGTTTCTGAATGTTTCTTGAGTGGAAGAATTGTTGAGGTCTGAAAACAAGCCTTCTTCAAAAGCAAACACCGGTACGGTGCAGACGGATTTGGCATTTCCTTCAAAGGCCGTCAGTGAAATTGCGGTCTCCCGAAACCATGGCAATAACCAGGTGATTACATCATCTTCAATCGTGGCATTATCACTGAGCTGCCAGATATATTTTGTATTCTTCGGATTTCCGTCCTTCATCGCGGCCAGTTCGTAAATCAGGTATGGTTTGTCATCACCGAACCACAAAACCTCTTTCGCGCGCGCCGTAAAACATGCCGTCGGTTTTCCGTCACGAGATTCGATGGATTTCACTTTGCCTGCGCCGGATCGCACGATTTCATCGTTTCGAAACCGGCGCGCAGCCCACATTGCAGTACCGGCCATGGAGAGATCATCAGGCCGTGTTCCTCCAAGTTCGGCATCGGAAGTGTTCGGAGTGCGCAATGCGAGCAGAAAATTGGAGAATTCGCTCCGCGGATCATTGGCATGATAGATATCGAGTTTGTGCAAACCGGATTTGAGTTCGATCCATGCGCCGGTGCCGCCGGATTTGGGTGATTCCTTGCGGGGCGTTATTCTATTGCCGTCTATAAATACCTCCACAATATCTGCTTTTGCCTCAGCCTGATTTTTGCCTTGAAAAACAATGGGAGCAATCCATGTTCGTCCCGGATTTCTCGTGACAAAGTAGCCGGACAAACGAGCAGCGTACGGTTGGCCGTCATATTCCTTCAATTGCCTGGTCAGATCGGATGATATCGCCATTGGGTCGTCCTTCGCGACGAAATGCCTTCTGAACTGAGTACTGTTCTTTGCCGGCCCCATCTGAATCTGCTTGGCAGCCGCTGTTGAGGCGCGACCGGTCTGAATATAACACAATACGCTCGGAGTAAGGTCCGAATCGGTCGGGAAAATATTGGGTTGATTGCCACCTTTGATATATATAAGGACATCACCATCTGTCGGTTTCCCGTAAAGAACAACAAAACCGTATGTGCGGTTTTGGTACAGACAGTAACTGTCAATCTCCCGTCCGGATGCGTCAATAACCACCGATATGGGCGCGGGACCGGGCAGGATCCCTCCATCTGGAATGGTCACAAAATAACCCGCGGAATCAACAGACGGTTTTTGCGTGTGTGACACCCTAAACCGCAGCGGAGCGTCCTGAACATGCCATTGTGTGTTCTCAGCGCCTGCAACCAATGACGCGTAAAACAAAAGCATGCATGCCGTGTGTATCGGTAGCCTGCGGTTCTTCTTTAATTTACCCATATTAAACCCGTCCCCAATTCTTGTTTTCTTGCGATCACACATGTTTCACAGGATAACATATTGTGAAATATTATTCAAAAAACCATATTTTACTATTATGCGCGTTGTCCTCCTTTACTCAGCAAGCTTAAATAGCCTCGTTCAACGCTTTGTAATACTTGCTCACCAAATCGCGGTATTGCTGGGGAGCTTCATCAGCGCCTCCTTCAACAACACCGTCAAGCATGGATAATCCGCTGCCGGAATCGAGCGCCGATGATGTTCCTGCCCTGAGTTCGGTTTGGGCCTTTTTGAGCGAAGCGGCGGCTTTTCTTTTAAGTTCGGCAATTTCGCCAATGGGGCGCGATTCAGCTATGGCGTCCGCTGCCTGTCTTATATGATGAGCGGCTTGTTTCAAAGAAGGCGCCCTGACGTTTTTGATGGATGCCTGATCATACATCCGCTCCACTTGTGTCATGAGAGCCTTCATACCGTCTTCGCCGCCGCTCATGGTGGTGTCCATTCTTTTGGCCCCACCGGTGCCGTCTCCGAATCCATCGGCTCGACCCGTGCCCTGTTTTCCGCCGCCGGACGCCATTGTATCGGCTTCGCCTTCCACATCAACTTGCCCGCTCTGTGTTGGATCCTGAGTCCGCCGTTGTTCGATATTCTTGTCGCCTTCCTGAATGGTGCCGGATCCCGCTGCAGTCTCGCCGTTGGACATACCCTGCCGCCCCACATTTGATCGTCCGTCCTGCTCTTTGTGATCCGGCTTCTTATTGTCTGATTTTCCTTTCGCGGCAAATATTGCCGTATCGCCCTCCTGAAGAGCATTGCCCATTTCGCAATCCGATTTCGCTCGGTTTATTGCACCGTCGTTGGCTTTGGCCTGATCTTCCGGATCTTCGCTTTCTTCAAGAAGATCGCTGATCAAATCTTCCGTTTTTGTCTCCAGCGCGCCAAGTGCCACACCCTCTTCCGGCATTTCTTCTTGGTCCATTGCCTCGACGTTTACCTTGGTGGTGTCCGGCTGCGCGGTAAGCCACATCTCCAGATCGTCTATGCGCTCCTCTGCCTGTTCGAGATCCTTGAGGAAATCAAGCGACTCTTTTTTTGCGTATTCTTCTTCTTTGATTTGATTATTCTGAAGCGCTTCTTCCGAGCCTGCTTTCTGTTCGACTTCCTGGAAAATACTGATGAGATCTTCAACAATATCGTTGGCGCAATTAAGTTCCATGTAAATGTGAAGATCGGTAGGCACTTTAAGCAACGCATCCTTGCTCTTTTTGATTAGAGCCATGTATTCCTCTTCCATCATATCCAATTCTTTGGAGTCCAGATTCTTGTTTGCTTTGATTATATCCATCTGTTCCTGGGCTTTGGCATGCAATTCCTTGATTTTGGCTATTTTTCCGTTCACTTCTTCAAGAACCTCTTGGATTTCTTCCATCTTTTCTTCTTCTGCTGCGGCTTGCGTGGCGCCAAGCATGTCTTCAATAACCCGTAGTTTTTCGAGAGCCGAATTACCGTGCTTGACCGCCTCTTCGGCAACGCTGTTCTCAAGATTTTCCGCAGCCAACAACATGTCCTCCC
>JAFGTH010000114.1 GCA_016934225.1 Lentisphaerota bacterium
GGGCGATCACGGAATGTACGATGGAGAAGTGATAGTAAATGTTCAGCGCGCGCTTGAAAATATTGATCAGAAACGAGTCTCATATTCCGCATGGACTTCATCCGACGAGCTTGCGTTATATATTGCGCATGGCTATGATCATCTATCCGGCGAGGATGATACTTCTGCCGAGAATGCCGCGCGTATGCGTAGACGAGAACTTCGATGGTTGAGGATAGCACGTAAAAACGGGTTGCTAGAAAAGCTTATTTAGAATGACCGACAGCTTTGCGTTGTATAAAGCCGGTCGGCATCGGGAGACAAGTTATGTTTAAAATGATAATGAAGTCCATTAAGGCGAACATTCTGACCGGTTTCTTACTAGCAGGCCCGGTTGTAGTAACCATATTGATATTCAATTTCGTGTTTAAAATTGCAACAAATTGGTTGCCTCCCGCCATGTTTACCGAGCTTCGCGGCGTCTGGAATGGTTATTTACTGCGTTTACTCACGCTTCTGGCAGTTGTAATCGTGCTTTATCTAATCGGCGTATTTACGCGCAATTTCATAGGCCGGCGCATGTATCAGCTCGGAGACCGATTATTCGCCAGCATTCCATTCATCAAGGGCATCTATATTTCCGTCAGGCAAATCAGCGAATCTCTGTTTACACAGAGAAAAACTCTTTTTAAGGAAGTAGTTCTTGTTGAATATCCGCGAAAAGGCATCTTTTCTCTGGCATTTGTTACTGCGGTAGTACCACCCAGCGTTAGAGCAAATATGACACGCCACTTCAAAAGCGAAGAAGCAATCAGTCTCTTCATACCGACCACACCAAATCCCACATCAGGTCTGTTAATTCTGGTGCCGAGATCCGATGTTATTCCGCTGTCCATGCCTGTAACTGATGCACTCACTTTCGTTATGTCCGCCGGCGCCGTTGCGCCGGGCGAAGAAGGCGACCTTCGCCCCACTCTATTAGACAAACTGGAGATGTGGTTCAAACACGAAAACGATAATCCAGAGGAGATAAACAATGCCCCAAAGGCGTCAATTTAATCCTCAGCTTATCACACAGGTGCGCGAGGAGCGCTGGGATCAAGTCCAGCCGCAGTTACCACATCTCCGTCCTGCCGATATTGCAGATCTTATCAAGCTCACCCCTGATGATTTGCAAAAACGCCTTTTTTCTCTTGTCCCGCACGATATCAGACCTGACGTTGTCGCAGAACTCGATATGTCAGGAACCGAATTTCTAAAATCGCTTTCGGATATAGAGATTTCGGATATTGTCGAGGATATGGCGCCTGATGACGCCGCCGACGTGCTTTCCGATTTCCCCGAAGATCGTTCTGAGCAAGTTCTCAAACTCATGGAAACAGACGATTCCCAAGAGGTGCGCGAGCTTCTCAAATACGAGGATGATACTGCCGGCGGCATAATGACAACCGATGTTGTCGCAATGCACGAGGATCAAAGTGTCGAAGAAGCCATTCGAACCATCGCATATATGGACACTCATGAGCCGTTTCTATATGCGCATACGATTGATGCCCAAAGGCATTTGACAGGTTACATTGATATATGGGAATTACTGCGCGAGAAAGACAAGCGCCGAAAGCTCGGCGAAATTGCTCACAAAGATTTTATTTCGGTGACAACCGACATGGACCAGGAACATGTGGCAGAGCTTGTGCGCAAATATGATTTAACCGTGCTGCCAGTCGTTGATCATCACGGCGTTCTCGTCGGAAGAATTACCGCCGATGATGTTCTTGATGTCATTGACGAAGAGGCATCCGAGGACATTTTCCGTCTTGCCGGTTCTGATGACGCAGAGCTGGAGAACTTGCCGCTGCTCAAGAGCTGCGCGTTGCGACTTCCATGGCTTATGATAACACTTAGCGGCGGTTTTGTGACAAGCTACATTCTAAAGAAATTTCTTCATACAGAGTTGCGGGATGTGCTCCTGCTTGCGGCTTTTGTGCCCGTCGTACTTGCGATGGGCGGCAATACTGGCATCCAATCGTCCACGTTAGTCGTACGAAGCATAGCGCTTGGAAATCTGAAGAGTCATAACGTGTTCCATTTCCTGCTGCGCGAAATCGAAGTCGGCGCTGCAATGGGACTTCTGTGCGGTCTCGTTATAGGCATTGGCGCCAGCGTCATAATAGCAACAAATCCGAATCATATTCCATCGCTGCCGGTATTTTACCTTGCCATGATTATCGGCTTGGCCTTGTTTATAGCTATGACTTTCGCGGCCATGTTCGGAGCGCTTGTACCTATTATTCTGTCGAAAATGCGAACCGATCCGGCGGTTGCGTCGGGTCCTTTCATAACAATAGCAAACGACATCTTGGCGTTAATAATCTTTTTCGCGGTTGCGCTATTGTTTATTTCTCCATCCGGAATATGATCGAGAAAACAGATGCCATTGTTTTGAGAATAAGGCCGTTTTCGCAAACTTCTCATATTGTAAGCTGGCTGAGCCCCAAATTCGGGCGATTTGACACTGTTGTAAAAGGCGCATGCCGGCGAAAGAGCGATTTTCTCGGCCAATACGATCTTTTCTATACATGTGAGCTGCTGTTTTATGCGCGCAAGCATAATGGACTCCATATCGCCAGAGAATGCAGTCCAATGATATTACGGCCGGGATTACGGTTCGGATGGAAACGCGCAGTAGCCGCGTCATATCTGGCTGAATTAGCAATGCGAACCGTAGCGCGGGATGAACATCACTATGAAGTGTATAATCTCCTCACGACATCGTGCGATTTCCTGGAGAAAAACACGATCCGACCCGCTTTTCTTTTCTGGGCCGAATTGAAGTTCATGGATACACTTGGGCTTTCGCCACAGTTGCGCAAATGCGTTTCATGCGGAGAGCCTTGCACCCCCAGTAAATCATACTTTTTTTCAGCCGCAGAGGGCGGAATAAACTGTCCTAAATGTATGCGAATCAAGAACGCCAATGCTTTTACTGTTCCGCCGGATGTGCTTGCAATGCTGCAACACTGGCAATGTTCCGCCTCGCCAAATGGTTCAATCAACACCCGTTGCTCTCTTTCTCAACTCACTACCTGTAATCAACTTCTAGGCATGTTCTTGATCTACCACCTCGATCTGGGCATAATGCCCAAGAGTCGCGAGATCGCTTTTGAAATGCTTTACGCACCGGACAATTTTACTCAAAAGGAAAAGAAATGATAAGACCACACATTCTTACAGTCCTAACAATTCTGATGCTTGGGTGTTCTCGCTCTGAACATACAGTAAAAGGTTCAACCGGCGCTCCGGAACAGCTGCAAGAAACGACTGTTCAGCGCCTACCGACTGATATTCTGGCTGATGTTGATGGATTTACGCTGACGCGCGCCGCCGCTGATGCGCAGGTTGCCAGCTATCTTGGATCCAACA
Source organism: Lentisphaerota bacterium (assembly GCA_016934225.1). Taxonomy (GTDB): domain Bacteria; phylum Verrucomicrobiota; class Kiritimatiellia; order UBA8416; family JAFGTH01; genus JAFGTH01. The sequence goes on from JAFGTH010000114.1 coordinate 3,403, forward strand.
CAGTTCATTTCTCA
>JAFGTH010000115.1 GCA_016934225.1 Lentisphaerota bacterium
GCGGCCTTATCAAGCGACGTGGTGGGTAATGGGGTAGTAGTGCGCGCCATGCGGGATATCGAAAGGTGTTTGCCTATGCGAGTGCCGAAGACATGCGCAGCTGCGATAAACACAATGATTATCCCGGCAAAAGCTACGGTTCGTACGGCAGCCGGGTATTTCACGGGCATAGAAACAAGCCTTGCTGCAATAGATTTGGTTACAGCGGCAACAAGATGAATCCTTACGCTCCATGGTTTCCTCGGCGCGCGAGTTCTGGCTTTGGCCGTCTGCGCCTTGATTTTTTCCGCTTCGAGTTTAGAAATCTTTTTAAGCAGCGCCTTTTCCTGCTTTTGCGTCTGTTTAACAAGCGACTCATAATAGTTCCGAAGTTCCGCCAATTCGGATTTTGTTTTCTCCAAGTCGTTGTTTGCCGCGGAGGATTGGGCAATCAATTCTTGGTATGTGTTACGATGATCGGTAAGTTGTCGGTTTAAAATCTCGATAGTTTCAGAAGCCTTCACCGCTTCAGAATGAAATGCGCTATCGGTTTGTTGAAGTTGTTCCCGCAGAGATTGGTTGTCGGTTAAATACTGTTTGAGCGTTTCTTCAGCGCGAGTAAGCTCGTTTTTCGTTTCGGTCAATTCGGTTTCAAGCCGGGATTGTTCTTCATGCGCCTGTTTTCCGGCGCCGGTAGAACGGGATCGCTCGGTTTCCAACAGCGCCTGGGTTTTTCTCAAGGAGTCGGAAGAAGCTTCCCGCGCAGATATCGCTTGAGCCAGGCGTTCTTCAATCTCGGCAATTTTCTGTTCAAACGTATCCATGTTCGCATGAGCTCGCGACAACTCGTTATCCTTAGCGGAAAGACGCGCGGACAATTCGTCTATATTTTTTTGAAGCAATGTTTCTTTATCGGAAGAAGCGGTTGTATTAAGAAGATTTTGCAATTCGGCATTTTTATCGCTTAAACCGGCAATAATCTCGTCTTTATGCGCTAACTCATTTTCGAGCTCGGCATGGCGATCGCGCAACAGTTCCACATTATGAGTTTCGACGGTTGATGTCTCGAGCGCTTGCTTCAGATCAATGATTTCGTTCTCAAGCTGTTTACGGAGATTCTCCTCCTTGCTCAATTCATCAGCCAGACCGCGCTGATGATCAAGTTCTTTATTAACAGCCGCCAAAATTGCCTGTTGTTTGGAAAGTTCTTCAGCATGCCGCTTGTGCGCGTCAACAGCCTCTGTTTCCAGATCGTTGTAAGTTTTGCGTCCTTTTTCCAATTTTGCAGTCAATTGTTGTACTTGTTCCTGCAGAGAAAACTCCTTCTTTTCAAATGACGCGACAGTATCAGCATGAAGAGTTTTTATCTTTTCCAAATCTTCCTTTATCTGGGACGAAAGATCGGTTTGGCTCGACAGCGAGTCTTGCAAATCGGCAATTTGTTTCTCATACGCCTTCGTAGAATCGGCAAATTTAACGTGTAGCTCTTCCAGTGAAACACGTAATGCCATGTTTTCCAAATGTTCGCTATTGGCCTTGGCATCGGCATTAGCGGCGGATTCTTCCAGTGTGAGGATTTGGTCCTGAAGCTTAGTGCGTGTATTCAGCGCAGTCTGGTCCAGTTCCGCATACTGTTTTTGCAGCAAATGTAATTCTTCATCACGTTGTGACAATTGCCGTTCAAGGGCTTCCATATCATGGCGCAAAGATGTTTGCGCGATTCTGCCTTGATCCGCATCACGTGTTGCAGTTTCAAGATCATTCACGAGTTCGCTCTGACGATTCTCCAATTGTTCACGAACATCGGCGGCTTCCTGTCGTAACGCCTGATATTGAGAGCGTTCGTGGTCTAGCAGTTCATTCTTGGAGGCCAATTGTTCCTCGAGTTCCGCAAGCCGCGTACGCAGAATAGCTTCCGAATCTCGGGCGCGATCTTCAGTCATTGTTACAGCGTTGGTAAGTTGCTCTTTTTCTGCCTTGATGCCAGCCAGCTGTTCAGTCATAGCAGTCAACTTAACCGTCAAATCTTCGCTATAGCGGTTCTTTTCCAGAAGTTCATCTTCTTTAGCAGACAGACGATCCTGTAACTCTTTGAGTTGCGAGCGCAACGCGTCTTTTTCGGTGTTAATAACGGCAAGATCCTGTTGCCGGATACTTTCGGCGCGTTCGGCATTGTAAACCGCATCGGAAACAAGACGTTTTTGATCTTCGAGTTGAGCCTTGAAATCGGCGGCGCGTACTTCAAGCTCTTCACGTTGAGCCGCAAGTTGATCTTCGCGTTGTTTAAGCAATCCCTGAAGCCGCTCGATATCTTTGCGTAAAGAATCTTCCTTTTCAGACGATGAGGAGGTGATTTCGCCTGCGCGTTTACGTTCCTGTTCGAGTTCTTCAGCGAACTGCTGAGAGCGTTCGGTTTCCTGGAGGAGTTTGCGTTTTTGCTCGCCGAGCTTGGTTTCGAAATCAGCGGCGTGTGCTTCAAGCTCTTCACGTTGAGCCGCAAGTTGATCTTCGCGTTGTTTAAGCAATCCCTGAAGCCGCTCGATATCTTTGCGTAAAGAGCTTTCCTTTTTTTCTAAATCGGCGGCAAGGGAATTGCTCCGACGGCGTTCGTTTTCCAAATCTTCCGAGAAATTGATTGAACGTTCGGTTTCGGCGGACAGTTTCTTTTCGAAGTCTTTAACTGTCGCATTCTGTTTTAAGTGAAGAGCCTGCAATTCAGAATCGAATCTTTCCTGATGCAGTTGTGCTTGCGTCTGGAGGTGTGATAATTGATCGGCTTTTTCTCGCAATTGCGATTCCAGGCGTTGAATGGTACTCTGAAGAACCTGTTCTTTCTTTGAAGAAGAAACAGCCGAATCGGCGTGGAGGGTTTGTGACTGTTTCGCGCTTTCTTCCAGCCGATTGGCACGGTCTGTTTCTGCTCTCAGCCGTTTAGTCAATTCCGCAGTATGTTCCTGCGAAATCTTGAGTTCGGTTTCTGATTTTGCCCGCATGGATTGGATTTCGGCCTGCAAATCCATCAATATTCGTTCTTTTTCCTTGAGCGAGGCAGTCAGACTTGCCGTCTCGTTGACCAGTAGATTTTTGTATCGTGCCTGCTCTTGAGCAAGTTGTTCTCTTGCTTGAGTTAGCAGAGAGGCTTCGGATTCAAGATCATTCTCGAGAGACACGGCGTGATTCTTCAGGGCTTTTTCTTCCTCATGCGCGTGCTCGAGCCGCTGTTGAAACTCTTTCTTCTGAGCCTCTAATTTTTCGCGCAGATCGGTTTCTTTCTCATTAGCTCGTGACAAAAGTATTTCGTGGTTTTTATTAAGGGCTGCGAGCTCCTTACGGGCATCATTCATGTCGTCAGCCGCAGCTTTTAGTTGTCTCGAAAGATCCGACAATTCTTTTTTAAACAGTTTTTCCTGTTCAGTTGCCTCTTTTCGAAGGATTTTGGTTGTTTCCTGTTCTTGGGCCAACTTGTTTTCGGTGTTCTGTAATCGGTTGGACGTTGTGGTAAGCGATCGCTGAAGATGATCAACCTTTTTAGCGAGGTCTTTTGTATCCGAATCCAAACGCGTTCGAGTGTGACTATGACCTAGTTTTTCTTTTTCCAGTTCGGCTTCACGCTCTTGCAATTTTTCGAACTGTTTCTTTGCTTCTTCCTGAAGAGGGTCATAATGCGCGCGGAGTTGGTCCAATTCAGCTTTCGTATTGGCTAATGATATTTCTGCGGTTGTAGCCCGGTTTTCAAGCGCTTCAAATTGTCGAACACGATTTGCCAGTTCTTTATTGAGCATTTCCTGGCGGTTCAAATCTGTGCGGAGTGTAGTTAATTCCTCGGCAGCAATTTGTGCTTTGCGAGCGGCTTCTCGTTCGGCGGCCTCCAGTTTATTGGTCAGTTTCCGCTCTTTTTCGTCCGCTGATCGCTGCACCATCTTAATTTTCTCGGCAGCAGAAGCAAGTTCGGCCTTTCTACGTTCGGTTTCCTCTTGAGCGGCGACAAGTTGATGACGGATTTGTTCGAACTGTTCGGTTTGATACTTGCTTTTCGGCTCGGCATGAGCATGAAGTTTGGTTTCCTCTTTCCGATCGGTTTCTTGATCGAATGATGAACGTGGAGTAATTGTCTTAGCGCTTTTGGAGGAAACGCTTGAAGTTTTAAGCAATTCGCGAACCTGTATTGTCTTTCCGGACAGATTGTTGACAATTCTGGCGTCTGCCGGAAGAATGCCGTCACTGAACAGATATGGAACGGCCAAAACGTTAAAAGGCCCAAGCGATTCGCCGGATAACGTTTCCGCCATCCATTCCATTTTTAATTCCGGTAACTGTTCCGCGGGAAACCAATCCTGTTTGTCGGCAGAAATCTGATTGCCGGGCGCAATACGGCTTTGGGCGGCCCACTGGCATAGCGTGGCGAGGTTAACAGGCCCAAAGACGGATCCGTCAGGTATGCGGAGATACCACGTTTCAGAACGGTCACCTTCCCTCCGCAAGTTCCGATGCACCACTGACATGGATCCGTCTCCTTATCTTATCCACAGGTCATAACAAACGGAATTTAAGCAACAAATCGGGAAGAATTCAAACGTTTAATAATAATTGCCTCATCTATCACGTTTTCGCTAAAGTGGATTGTCATACTGCGCAAATATCATTCTCTCAACAGAAAGAATCAGAAACATGTCAGAACGAGAGTACGGGACAATCCTTATGGGGGACAAAGCTGTTGTTGAAACGGCGTACAAAAAGTTGGCGGACCAGCCAGTTGATCAAAAAATGATTGAATCATCGTCCGATCATTATGATAGAACGGAAACCACGATAAGCAAAAGAATATCTGTCACAGGTCCAGGCACATTTCTGGGTCGCGCCGAACGAACACTTACATTTCGGCCCAGCATAGATTCCGGTTGGTGGTTCGATCGAGACGACCTGCCAAACGCCATGCCGATAGGCGTATCGGTTAAAAATATCTGGACTACAGTTAGAAACATAGTTCTCTGCAGCGGCTCACCGCACAATTATATGCGCATGGTCGAACACATCATTGCGCTCAAGGTTGGCATGGGACTTGATAATGTTGTGATTAGTATGGACTCCGGAGATCCGCCGCTCTTTGATAAAGGCAGCATGGATTTAGTTGAAGCGGTTGAGGAAGCAGGAATTGTTACATGCGCGCGTCCCGCGACTTACTTAGCCGTGAAATATCCGGTGACGGTAGCAAAACCAAATGGGAGCTTTTTGACATTCTTACCGCCGGAGAACGGCTCAAAGGATTTGATCGTTGATTGCGCTATATCTTTCAGATCGGCCATCGGCAAACAGCGGATACAATTTATAGTGAACAAAACGAATTTTAAATATGGCGCCTCTGCGCGAACAAACGCATCATTGTTAATGATGATCTACTGTAAAACAATCGGCAAAATTTTCGCAGACACCCGGAATTTGGGCTATACGAAAAACAATATTCTTATCGCGGGCCCTCGTTGCTATTACAACGAACCAAAGATGATGCACAAAGGCAAATCGCTGGAAGCTGTCTGGCACAGAGCAACGCTGGATTTGCTTGCTGCCGTGGCGCTCATTGATAAAGGCCGATTTGCCGGTAAAATTGTATCTTATAAAGCAGGACATAGTCTGGATGCGCATATGATACGCGAACTATACCAACATGACTTATTGACAACTTTATGAAAAAGCCCAATGCAGTACATGGTCCGACCTGGCTGGAAGTAGATCTATCGGCGTTGGGCGCCAATGTACGCGCGTTACAAAATCAAGTTGGCCGGAATACGCAACTCATGGCTGTTGTTAAAGCCGATGGATACGGCGCGGGAATATGTGAATGTGCGCAAACAGCGCTTGAAAACGGCGCTACGGCTTTGAGCGTCAGCCGCATATCGGAAGCAATTACGCTTCGGCGCTACGGTATTCATGCTCCCATTCTGAACATGGGCTATTGTTCGCCGGAAGAAATCGAGCTGTTGCCGGAGTACAACATTATTCAGGCAATTCATTGTCTTGACTTGGCCGAATGTTTATCCAAATCGGCAATTGGCGCGGGTTGCTGTGTGAACATACATGTGAATATGGATACGGGCATGTGTCGTAGCGGAGTGCCGTTTGAAGAAGCCGGCGTTTTTTTTCAAAGTCTCTTTAGCTTAAAAAATATCAACCTGACTGGAGTCTTCACACATTTTCCAACGGCTGATTGTGAAGACAAGAGTTTTGCCGAGGAACAAATTTCTCGATTTCGGGAGATTGCAAAAATCGTGTCTGCCACTGGGTTCACGAATGTGGTATTTCATGCCGCCAACACGGCTGCCGTTGTGGATTTGCCGAATTCGCGGTTCGATATGGTACGCGTTGGAATAGGCATGTATGGGCTTTACGGATCCAGGTTTGTCTCGCGGCGGGTTGTGTTGCGCCCGGTGTGTTCCTTAAGATCCACAGTTTCTAATGTGCATCGCGTTGCCGCCGGCACGGGCGTAAGCTATGGATTGACTTACCGGGCTCCAGCGGAAACTATAATAGCCACAATACAAGCCGGTTACGCAGACGGAGTTGATCGTCGTCTATCGAATTGCGGTGCAATGTTGATACGAGGTCGAAAGTATCCGATAGTGGGCCGGGTGACGATGGATCAGACGATGCTTAATCTTGGACCGCAAAGCGACGTATGCATTGGCGATGTGGCTACGATTATAGGACGTGACGGCCGGGAGGAGCTTCTGATGGATGAGGTAGCCGAAGAAATCGGCACCATAGCGTATGAACTCCAATGTCATATCGGAACTCGTGTTCCTAGAGTTTACATACAATGAGTTCCAAAACGGCCGAAAACCAACCGGAAGATCTTTAAGCAGTGATTGACGAAACACGGCGAAACTCTGTTGTTACAACCATACGGAGTTCACTTCCTTGTTCAATAATGGCTGGACATCCGCCGGCGGCTTCAATCTCCATAAATCCGGTATTCCCGTTAAAAATGCTGTATCTGGTGTCGCGTGTCTCTGGTTTGACGTTCGGCGGCGCGTCGGCGATATCGGTATAGCCAAGACCGGTGGGCAGTAATTCCGCATGTCGCCGAATGCATAGCCCACGGTCGGGAAGATGCAGCTCAATCCAGGAAACATCTGGTCCTAATCCAATCTGATACCGTGTTGTGCCTTCCGTTGCAAAACGCCATAAGCCGTCATGCTCGGAACGTAAAGAGTCGCTCGGTTCATAAAGATCCCACAGCGATTTCGGCGAAGCGGCAGGACAAACCACATGGCATCCTTGCGAAACATCAAATTGTGAAAGCGACCATGGCGCCAACAAACATTCTTGCCGTGAATGTGAATGTGTGCCGATATAGACAATGGATTCCACGGTACGTATACGCAGTCCGGTCTCAATACGCTGTATGGCACACTCTCGCCGGAAATGTGTTGGAACGCCAAGACCGTCAGCATTAATCAGATCAACATCCGTTTCGATTATTGCGCAATTCTCAGACTTGCGCGTTACTGCATATATTGTGCAGGCAAGTCCGGGCGGTATCCGCCAGACACCTGTGGCGTATTGGTAACCGAGATTAGTTCCTTCCGGAGCCGGCCAAAGCGCATCGCCTCCGGCGGGGATATATGGGCCTTTTTGATTACGCCGGACGAGAGCGTCTACAGCCACACGACTTATTACTTCTCCGCGCATTACTGTGAACAATCTTCCTTCGCAGGAAAGCGCTGCAATTACACCATCTGTAACAGAACCAATCAAGTGAAACGGCATCGCGTTTTTTTCCAACAGCGCCACTAATTCATTGCCGGTCATAATCTATTTCCTCCGCTGTTTCAGTATCCCGCCGAACTTTGTCAAAAACCTTAGTAACTTGTCAAATGCATGACAAGCAACAGTGCAGTGGTCTTTGTAATCACGGGCAATGATTTCTTCAATTAGAAAGACTTTGCTAAATAAACTTACATAACGCATCATGATATAAATTCTGTATTTCCTAATAACTATGGCAGATTACAAATATAAACGCTCAGATTTCGAACCGCGGACTGTTCGGCAGAGACATGTGGATCTGTATCTTAATTTCACGGATGGAATTGTTGAAACAAACAGTCGCATAGTATTATCCGCGATGGAACGAATTGACCGTTTTTATCTTGATGCGCGATCCCTCAACATTCGAAACGTTCAGCTTATCGGTTTGGATTCGTTGCAGGATTTGTCGTACGAGTATCATGATCGCAGCAACCGTCTGATCATTGTTCTTCCCAAGCCGGTGGAGGCAGGCGCAAAAATTGAGATACAAACACAGGTTACCTGTACGCCTTCCGATAACATTCTTGAAGGCATATACAAGGACACCACGCCTGACGGTTGTCCGCAACAGTATATGTCACAGTGCCAACAATGGGGATTTCAGCGAATTTCGCCAATAATAGACGATTGTACAGCGAAAAGCACTTTTCGAACCGTTATCGAAGCGGATGCGCGATATACACATCTCATATCAAATGGAAATGTAGACAGCGCCAAAAACCCGAATAAGGTGCCGGTTCTTAAAAACGATGACCCGTCACGCAAAATCATTACTTACCTAAACAATATTCCAATGGCGCCATATTTATTCATCGTATGCGTTGGCACATGGGACGCATTAACCGATGAGATTGTTTATCCGTCGGGTCGGCGCGTGATGCTGGAGTATCTGGTTCCGCCGGGCAGAACAAAAGGCGCAATAGTTCCGATGCAGATATTGAAAGAATCCATATTATGGCAGGGACGCACACAGGAATATGAGTACGCGAGGGACGTTTATCGTACCATCTGTATGGAAAAATCGAATTTCGGCGGAATGGAGAATGTTGGAAATACAACCATTATTACCAGCGCTGCACTGGTGGACGAATTTACAAGCGATTCGCGTCTCGAATATGCATATAGCGTAATTGTTCATGAATTTGAGCACAATCAATGCGGCAGCGATGTCACTATGGAGACTCCTTTCGACATGTGGCTGAACGAAGCGTTCACTGTTGACGTTGAACGGCAATTCGTTCAAAGCCTGTTTGATCCGACGTGCGCCCGATTAGGCGCTGTTGACGCAATGCGATCTCCAATTACCGGCCCTCTTGCCATTGAAGATGCGGGCTATATGGGCAACATTGTGCGCGAAGGCTTTAATGATCCCGATGAATTGGTTGACGGCGTCACATACGTCAAAGCGGCGGAAGTAATCAATATGCTCAAACTGGTGCTTGGTCCGGAGACATTCAGAAAGGGCAAAAATCTTTATTTCAGCCGATATGGTGGATCCAACGCCAATACAGACCAATTTTTTCAGTGTTTTGAGGAAGTCAGCGGTAAAGATTTATCTCAATTCAAGCAGGAATGGCTGTATAGAATCGGTTACCCGCACGTTAAAGCTCGGCATTTATACGACGCATCCGCCATGCGGCTCCGAGTGATATTTACCCAACAAACGAGCAATCCCGAAAATGGGTCGGCGCCGTTTCATATTCCAATTCGCATGGCAGCTATAGACCAGAACGGAGCAGATATTCCCGGCACGGATAAAATAATCGAACTGACCCACAACAACGAAGAGATTGTTTTCGAGAAGGTTCCTGAACCGGCATTCATATCTTTCAACAGGGATTGTTCATTTTACGGTACTTTCGAAGATCTTAGCGCATCGCGCAAGTCCCTTATGTTGCAAGTGGTATCGGATTGTAATCTCTTCAATAGGGTTGAAGCCATGCGGCAGTTGACGGATTTTGAGCGAATTAAGCTTGTGAAAAACGCCGCTGCGGAGATTGATGAAGATTGGCTCGTTACATATGCGTCAATTCTAAAAAACAAAGACCTTTCTACGGGACTCAAGAGTTACCTGTTGCGCATTGACGAGTCAACGATGAATCGTGAATATCTTCCATGGTATCGTGAACGGTATTATGCGCGTCGTAAGTTACTTCGCGCAGTTGCAAGCCGTTATATGGACGATCTTCTGTCCGAGTATTATGCAATCAACACATACGTAAAATCGGAGCAACCGAAAGACGGAATAGAAGATCGCAGGCTTAAAGCTGTGTTGCTCCGGACTATTATCGCAACCAATACTACCGACGCACAAACTATTGCTGAGACACATTTTCGTAAAGCATGGAATATCACCGACAGGGTATCGGCTCTCAGTTGCATCAATATCAGCGATCATCCTGACAGGCTCGGGATACTGGCAGAAGCTCGAAAGGAATGGGAAAATCATCTCAACGCTTACACAAGTTACTTATCAATCATAGGCTCAGGCGAACATGACGACGTTTTCGAAATGATTGCGAACGAAGAACGTACCGCTCCGTTTAAAATTCAACACCCGAGCCACAACAGATCTCTCTATCTGCCGATGACGACCAATAACAAGATATTATGGACCGATCGTGGAATTCATTGGCTGGCTCAATCCGTTGTGAAAATGGCGCCGGTGAACGAGAATACAGCCATCCGTCTTCTTGCCTGTTTTCAGCAAGTGCGAAACTTGGCCGACGATTTACGTTTAAAAGTCGAGGATGCATTACACTTCATGCAGGAACATATAGATGCCGTGGCGGCTCCTTCCGTTGCCGGACGCATCGCCGCTTATTTATCGAATCCATAACGCCGAATAAATCCAGTGGAATTGTTCTATGGCGCGCCGCCGGAGACGGTATGCAATACCGCAACTTATTTCTACAAACCTCGGTTTGGCAATTTCACAAATTCGGTCTTTGCCTCTTTCCAATGGACTTCGCAAGCAACCATGGCTAGAATACAATGAATTGTTCGGTGTGTTGATTAAGCAAGTCATCACCGGTTTGCCCGGTAGTGAAACATGTCATTTTGAAGAGCAAGGCGGCGAGAAATTCTGCGACTACGAAAAGCATAGCCGTATCAATACGAGTCATATTTTTGGCGTTAATTATTTCAGAACAGCGTTTATGAGCGAACAAATTCGTTTCGGCGATTTTCTGCACAAGGTGACAGTTAGATACGATCAGGTCAGTTACAGACATCGTCCGCCTAAATTTACTATCCGTCCTATTGACATTTATAAGATTTTATCGCCCTATATCAGTATACGGTTCATGGACCAGTTCAAAGCGGTATTTCCGCTGGCGCTCTACATGTGTGGTCTCCAATGGCTGATTCTCGGGCGTCCTGTGACCGATGCAGCCCGGGTGGGCGCCGGTTTGTTTGCTGTAATTGTCGGGCTGATGTTGTTCATGGAAGGGTTGAAACTGGGGCTTATGCCCCTTGGCGAAATTATCGGCAGTACCTTGCCCCGCAAAACCACTCTGTGGGTCGTGCTCTTGGTTATTTTCATCCTTGGCATCGGTGTCACGCTTGCCGAACCGGCCATCGGCGCTTTACAAACGGCAGGTTCCATCGTGGACGTTCGAAAGGCGCCATACCTTTTCACGCTCCTCAATGATAAAACATCATGGATCATTCTAGCTATTGGCGCCGGAGTTGGAAGCGCCGCCATTCTTGGCACGCTCCGTTTAATTTATGGCTGGAGCCTGAAACCGCTGATTTATGCCAGTCTGCTCCCTACTATGGTAATCACGGTCTATGCTTCCTGGCGATATCCGGGTTTGAACAGAATTGCCGGGTTGGCATGGGATTGCGGAGCGGTTACTACGGGCCCAGTGACGGTTCCCATTGTTCTGGCGTTGGGAATTGGCGTTGCAAACGCCGTAGGCAAAGGCGATTCCTCCTTATCCGGATTTGGAATTGTAACTCTGGCGTCAATCTTTCCGATTTTGGCAGTGCTTCTCCTGTGCATAATTACTGCACACATGGCAACGCCGGAAGTCATCATTGAGGCTGCCGGCAGATTAGCAGCCGGCAGTTCCAGACAAACATTGGGTTGGTATGAACAAACGCCTTGGCTGGAAACTATCACAGGACTCCGCGCGGTGTTACCCTTGGTTATCTTTCTATTTTTTATTCTTTCCATCGTATTGAAAGAGAAACTCAAACACGCGGGCTTGATTCGTTATGGGATAATTCTTTCAATCGTCGGTATGATAGTTTTCAACCTTGGATTAACCTATGGGTTGGCCGAGATGGGCGACAGGTCCGGAGGGTTAATTCCCGGCTCTTTCGCGGAAATAGCGGAGATGGAAAACTCACCGGTATTCGGTTATACTACAGGAATAGCTGTTGCGCTCCTTGCAATCTTTATTCTCGGATTTGGAGCTACCCTGGCGGAACCGGCGCTCAATGCGCTCGGTATTACCGTGGAAAATCTAACTAATGGAGCGTTCAGAAAATCGCTGTTAATGTATTCGGTATCCGGGGGCGTAGCAATGGGACTGGCTTGTGGGGCGTTGAAAATAATTTTCGACATTCCGCTTGTCGCAATTTTACTTCCGGGTTATGCGCTTGCGCTAGTGCTGACATGGTTCTCCACAGAGGAATTTGTCAACGTTGCTTGGGACAGTGCCGGTGTCACCACCGGACCGGTGACAGTGCCCCTGGTTCTTGCGCTGGGACTTGGTTTTGGCAAGACGCTGGGTGTGGTGGAAGGATTCGGCATGTTGGCATGCGCTTCCATGTTTCCTGTTTTATCCGTCCTGTTTTCCGGTCTCTACATTCAGGCGAAGTTATATTATCACACCCGTGACAGATTCTTGGAGGAATCCACATGAGTAAACGAAAAATAGTTATTCTAACAGACGTGGAACTGATTACCTGCATAGTGCAACGCGGCGCGGCTGACGTCATTATCAAAGCGGCTCAAGAGGCCGGCGCGCAGGGGGCGACTATTCACTATGCCAAAGGCACCGGAGTGCGCGAACGATTGGGTTTGTTGGGCATTGCAGTAGAAGCCGAAAAGGAAGTCATCAACGTAGTAGTTTCTACTGATCAAACTGATCGGATTTTCGAAAAAATGTATCTAGCAGGCAAACTTGATACCCCCGGGATGGGGTTTATGTACACTACTCCATTGGAGAAAGCAGCTACTTACATTCCACGCGAAGTGGTAGAAAAGTTCGGCAAATTTGACGCGCTTGAACCCAATAATGAAGACTAACAAAAAAATCATTACCTGTATCGTTACCACCGGTAACGGCATAAAATTGATTAAAGCTTTACACGCAAAAAAAATCATTTCCACCGCTTTCCACCACGCTCGCGGTTCCTCCATCGGAGATCCGGTTGATCGAAAGGGCATTCCCTTACAGCAAGAAAGAGAAATTGTGACAGTGATTGTGCCTTCTGAGATTGCTGACGAAATTTTTGAATTTCTTTACGACACGGTTGACATGAATCGCCGCAACAATGGCTTCATATATATGGGCAGCCTGAACAGGTGTTCGGCTTATCAATTGCTCGATCTCCCGGAAGAAGAATCCGGCGTACCCGCATCCGTCGTATGAAATAGAAGCGCGGATTAACCCGGCTTTAAGTTATTTGGTTGGGCAACAGGTGCTTGACGCAATTGCCGAGCTTCAATACGGCTTCTCCCGATTTCCAAACCTCAACGATGGTAACGGCTGTATGATTGATATCTATTAACATCATATTCCGAGGATCGCGCCCTCCCAATAACGGCAACATGCTTCGAATCACATTGCCGTGACACACAACCAATACTTTCTGTCCCAATAAATATGTTTCTCTGAGGTGTTTGACAAAACGTTCAATTGTATCACGTTCAGTCCTGATTAAATCGGATTTTTCCTGTTTCTGCAAAGGATCGGGTATAAAATGGTGGTGTGTTATTTCTCGAAGATCCTGTGAAATTGTAAACGGTGTATGCCGGTGAAATTGCCTAATGATTTCGGCAGTTTCTCTAGCGCGAGTCAAATCGCTGATATAGATATGGTCAAACGTCTCTTTCGCAAAGCGTTTAGCCACGCGCCTTGCTTGTTGTTTGCCGAGCGGTGTTAAACCTGGGCCTTTCTCGTGATTGGGAACATGTGGTTCAGGCTCACCATGCCGCACGAATACGATTACGAGCGGTTGTTCCTCCCTTACGGGGGCATTTAAATCCATGTCATCATTTTGTTCCCGCGGCATATGAATTTGATACAGCCAAAACGTATAGAAGATCAAGATCGAAAAGAATTGCGAGAATGAAAAATTTCCCTTTCATGCGCGCTCCTGATCTGGCACATTTGGAACAGAAGGCAAACAATGGAGAATAGCTTCCAAGTATTAACACTTGGCGAATGCATTTATGACTCGCCGGTTACATCTTCTTTCAATATAGACAAATCCAGCTCTGTATTGGTCAATACCACTTTGCAAGGTTGCGCCGATTGTAACGGCGATCCGGTCTGGTTCGAGCAGGCTGGGCCGAGAAAAAAGTTGTTCTTTGCGCCCCGTGAGGGACGCGCAGCGATTGTTACCTGCGGCGGATTGTGTCCCGGCCTGAACAGCGTCATTCGTGGCCTTACAATGGTGTTGTGGTATCGTTACGGATACAGGTCTATTCTCGGCATTCGTTACGGATACAACGGCCTTACTCGTGCGGCGAGACAACCGCCGGTCAACCTGACACCGGACATAGTTGAAGATATCCATAAAGACGGCGGGACGATATTGGGATCTTCCAGAGGCCCACAGAAATCCGCTGAAATCGTTGATTTTCTTGTTTCAAACCGCATAAACATCCTTTTCACCGTAGGCGGAGACGGTACTCAACGTGGCGCGCTTAGCATATCAAATGAAATCAAAGAACGCGGCCTCAACATCGCGGTTGTCGGCATCCCTAAAACAATTGATAATGACATATCGTATACCGAACGAACATTTGGTTTTGAGACCGCCGTTGCCATGAGCCAGGCGCCCATAGTAAGCGCACATATGGAAGCCAAAGGAGCATTCAACGGTATAGGACTTGTAAAACTTATGGGGCGCGAATCCGGTTTCGTTGCGGCATACGCCTCGCTGGCATCCGGCGATGTTAACATTGTGCTGGTTCCGGAAATACCGTTCGAGACGGAAAATCTCATGTCCTATCTTACAAAACGGCTTAAAAGGAAATCACATGCCGTGATTGTGGTCGCGGAAGGAGCGGGACAGCATCTCGTTCCGACAGACGGCGTGGATGCTTCGGGCAACAGAAAGCTGGGTGATATAGGCCTTTTCCTTAAAAAATCCATTATCGAGTATATGAACAACATCAATATGAAAGTTTCTGTAAAATATATTGATCCCTCATATACAATACGAAGCGCACCAGCCAGCGCCGATGATTCCGTCTTCTGCTTTCAACTGGCAGCAAATGCTGTCCATGCAGCTATGGCGGGTCGAACCGCCATGGTAGTGGCTTTATGGAACGGAAAATTTGTTCATGTGCCGATGGAAAAAGCTGTAGAAAAGCGAAAAAAAATAGATCCTTGTGGTTTACTGTGGCAATGCGTTCAGGATTATACCGGCCAACCATCGCTGGCCTGACACGAGGAATCACGTGCGGACATCCATTGCCGGATTATTTAATGCGAACAGATCGAACGTTTGCCACGGCATATCCTGTGTTCTTGCCGCCGGCGTAATGGGTTCTGTTATTGTTTTATCATCTCATGCTTATTCCGATACTGTTCCAGCCGAGTTTAATTCGGCCCGCGCGACTGCCGCGTTAAAGCCGTTATCGCTGGACGGCAATCAAGCACAAACAAATGAACTTGTGGATTATCTGAAGTACTACAAACTTACTTTTGCCGATACAATCCGTTACTCAGGAACATTCCAGAGCGGCGAAAAAACGCTGGCGGCGCATGTTTTCGTCCCAAGAAACAGCCGTGCCGTTGTCTTTCTATTGCATGGATACTATGATCATACCGGGATTCAAAGGAATATTATTGCTCACCTTTTATCAGAGAATTTCACCGTTGTGATTTATGATCAACCGGGTCATGGACTGTCCGACGGAAAGCGAGCATCAATAGATAATTTTGATGAATACCTTATGGTGTTCCGCGATTTCGTCAATATTATCACATGCCAATTACCCGGACCATACCATGTGGTTGCGCACAGCATGGGATGTTCTCCGGTCATAGAACATCTCCTTAACGGGAATTCGGACTGTATTCAGCGGATAGTGCTCATAGCCCCTCTTATCAGATCTGCTGCATGGCATATCGCCGGGATAGGCAATGCGGCGGCCGGATTATTTGTTGATTCAGTGCCGCGCGTTTTCAGGAAAAACTCATCGGACAGAGATTTTTTGACATTTTTAAAAAACGATCCTCTTCAAACAAAACACGTTCCGACAAAATGGATTTGCGCGCTTCGGACATGGAACAAAAAAATTGAGGCATATTCCGGGTCGCCGCGTAAAATGCTTGTTATCCAAGGCACAAAAGATACAACAGTCGCGTGGCGCCATAACATGCAATTTATCAGCGTAAAATTTCCGAACGCGAAAATTATATTCGTCGAGGAAGGCGGTCATCAACTCATTAACGAGTCGAGCGCAATACGTAATCGCATTTTTCGGATGATATCCGGTTACCTCAACAAGCCCGAGTAATGATAATGCCGGTGGCGCCAACACTTGCGCCACCGGCGTACCATCCAGGTGTCGGATGTCAGTTGCTTGAAATGGAGCCTAGTTCTATTGTGCCTCCGCGCTCGGTCAGTGTGCCGGTCTTAGTGGCGACCAGGCGTCCGCCTTTATATACTCTCATCGTGTAATTTGCGTGGCCAGTTCCGGAATAATACCGCACACCAAAGCTATAGACACCTTGCGGAGCCTGGCCTTGTGGCCAATATGCTCGCTCCGGACCGCCGCCGTCACCATCGCCTTCAGCGCCTCTGTCGTCGAAATCTATTATGCCGCCCTCAGGTGTCGGGCCAAGCCCGTAGCCGTTGCGGGAAGTGCTGAGCGTTGCGCCATTTGGATCTGTCACATAAAAATCAATATCCGGACCTTCACCGGCTATATCGTAAGACCACACCAGTGTAAATGCCGGATCGCCGATATTTCCGGATGCGTCAATCACGGCGCCCGGATCAATTCCTGCATTTGCGCCATCGTCATCCGAAGCATTTTCACAACCGGTCATAAAAAAGAGGGCCGATACAACGACCAGAGATCCCCATTTTGTCAATACAGTTCGTTTCATATGTCCTGTCTCCAGCGTTGGTTGATTTCAAAGAGAATATATAATAGCACAATTATGCTATGATTGTCCACTGATGACTAATTATTTCCTCTTAACGCGGCCGAGAAACTCGGCGCCCTTGGCATTAAGAAACGCTTTCAATGCTTTACCTTTGTATGCATCCGCCCTGGTTTTGTCGGCCGTGCGTACGGCAAGCGAGAGTGGCACGTTTGCTATTCGCGAGGGCAGTGAAGCCTTCGTAATCTTGTTATCTTGAAGCGACATCATGGCATGTTTCACAACATTACCGAGTTCCTGAACATTGCCGGGCCAATTATAGGACTCCAGGATATTCAGCACTTCACCGTCAACAACCGGAAATTCTTTACCCTCTGTCTTATATTCCAAAAGAAAATGAGCGACCAACGGTAAGATATCTTCCTTTCGCTCCAAAAGAGGTGGAATTTTTATGCTAAGCACCGCCACGCGCGTGTGTAAATCACTCAAAAATTTCCCGTCCGACACCAATTCTGCCAGATCAACATTTGTCGAAGCGATCAGTCGCACGTCCGTATTTCGTTTCTGTTTATCGCCAGTTCGAACCAGTGTTTTATCCTTAAGATAACTTAAAAGTTTTTCTTGAACAGACATAGGCACCGCGTCAATCTCCTTGAGAAAGAGCGTTCCGCCATTTGCTTTTTCTAATAAGCCTGGCTTCGGATCTGGCGCATTTGTCAGCGGATCGTTCGCCTGTCCATAAATACCGGCTTCAAGAATCGGTCCCGGCAACGTCGCGCAATTCAATGACAGAAACGGCCCGTTTTTCCTTCGGCTGTACGCATGTATCGTACGGGCTATCGTTTCTTTACCGGAACCAGTTTCGCCCTCTACAAGTACTGGCGTCTCAGTCGGACTAATATGTTTTATCATAGAACATACGACCTTCATTGCCTCGCTTTCCGCCACGATATTCTCAAGTTGATATTTGGCAACCGGAAGAATTTCATTCACTTTGGCAGACAGGGATTCCTTGTATTCAAGCGCACGTTGAATTGTGGTTATAAGCTCGTCAATTTTGAACGGTTTCGGAAGATAGTCGTATGCTCCAAGTTTCAGCGCGGCTACGGCGGTGTCTACGGATGTGTAAGCAGTCAGCATTATCGCAACCAGAGACGGCCATTTTTCATGAGCCCTTTTGAGCAATTCGACCCCGTCCATTGGGCTCATTCGTACGTCCGAGAGTAAAAGATCGAAATTGGCATTTTCCGCTTCGAGCACTTTTAGAGCTTCTTCTCCATTACGGGCGGTTACAACCTCAAACTGCTGGGCCTTAAGGAGCGCACTCAGAACGGTAAGCAGGCTGGGTTCATCATCTACGACAAGTATGCGTATCATTAGGGGGAAACCTCGTAGGTATAATCGCATATATATTCATAGCGGGGCAAGAATCGAATCCGACTATCAGCACACGTTTGTGAAAAATCTTTTCACTTGAAATCTCGCATTCTTCAAAATAGCCTGTTATTCTTACAATAAGAGAGATATAATGTTGAAGCCAACAAAATACATGCTTTCTGTCGGAAGCCTACTGTTAATCACTGGAGCCTGTTCAGGCTATTTCGGCGCTCTCGGAATAAAGGATTTCTTTGCAAACATGCATATTTATGAA
>JAFGTH010000116.1 GCA_016934225.1 Lentisphaerota bacterium
AAATCGTCACACGCATCCTCAGATACGGAATATCGAGCGCGGTCATGCTGACTCTGTTCTATCTGATGGCAATATACATAGCAGTCAACGCATCACAAACAGGCGAACTTGTCCCGTTGTCCGGACTTGTATTCGGTGCTTTGATCATGGCAACCGGTATTGCTGTTTCGTGCCTCGCGGCGTATCAACCATACAAACGGCACAGACACAAAAAATGAATGCATTATCTTTCGACACTTCTCGCTTTACAGTACAGGTCAAGCCAGATAATGCTTCACGGCCGGATCATTCGGAGTGACCACCATCTGTATACATTCGCCACGCTTTACCGTGTGCATTCTCCCAAATTCAAGATAACCATACCCGGTGAGAGCGAATGCTTTAAGTTTGATTGCGCCATGCAAACACGTCAATGTGACATAAACGGATTTGCCCGACCTCTTTTGCGAGCAAATGCCCCATGCAAAACCATTTGACCAAAATGCCTTTGATTCCTGTGCGCTACACGCAAATTCCATCAACTTATCCACGCCGGAATACCGAAAACCTGTAAGCGCCGGGATTGCCGCCCAGCTTGCCATGGCACGCGCATAGTGATGACCGCATTCGGCTTCATTGAACGGATTGCGTTTACGTCCATCATATCTGGCGCGTATGTCGGATATACAGGATTGCCCTTCACCGACCATGCCTTCGTAGAACATGCCTATTGCAGCTGTGTATTCGAATCCTGTCATTACTTCAGTAAAATATGGAAACGGCTGCTTTGGACGGCGCTTCGGATAAGCCGCCATCAATAACGCCGATTCGTCAGCAAGCGCGAAAGTACGCATACAATTGAAATGATCGTGCATACTGGCCCGCTTGTTGTATTTGAGTATACTTTTTAATGTTTTCCGGACCTGCAACGGACTGACCAAATAACCCAGCCCGCACACATGTGCCATGTACTGACCGACAAGCTGGTCAACAAGGCATCCTTCACCAAGTTGAAAATCGGGTTTGGTTAGATTTTTTGAACCCATACCCAGTTTTAGACAGTCTGCAACGTCTGACGTTTTTGCAGGCGGTCGAATAATATGTTTGTAGTATTCGCCATTGAACAGCGTTTTCTCCATGTAGATCTTACCCGACTCGTAAAGGTCGCGACATTGCAACGCAAATTCGTTCTGTCCTACATACGCGGCCATTTCCTCGGCCGCGCGCAATGCGCCCAAATACCAGCCTTGCATCTGCGGATTCGGACCGTAATATTCCACGTCCATCGTATTATGTTGACAACCTTCCATTACACCGTCTTTATCACCATCCCAACCGCCGTCAATCCAGCAGAACTCAAGCGCCTTGCGTGCCTTGGGCCAAAGATCAGTCAACATTGCGTCATTACCGGAAAGCTGCCAATCACGATACAGTTTCATTATACAGCCCAACTGACCATCCGCAGCAGCCTTTCCATATTGACGCGCTCGCTTTAACGGCAAGTTGACTCTAAAACTCATCATCCCCTTCTCGTCCGTTGCGTGTTTAAACTCCACTTCACGCATCGTCCCGGCAAGATTCCCATACAAAAACGCAGTTGCCTGTTCGTAGTTCCATACGTGTGTGCAAGAACCATGGCAGCTCCCGATATGATCCCAACATCCCTCCCAACCGTAAAAACGACCATCCGGTGTCCTGAAACATGTCTGGCTACGCAAAGTACTAAGATTAAACAAAGCCGCTTCTTTCACGACGGCGGGAATATCTGAACTGCAAAATGCTGAAACAAATTCCTGTGTATCTTTTTCCAGTTTCGGTATTCGCGTAACGGCTTGCTCGGCAACGTCCCATGCATCCTTAAACTTGGTGGTGTAGTAATTACCGATCCAATCGTTAGGACTTTTTTCTTTGTTTTTCCATGTCCACGAATAACGATTTGGAAAATGCCAGGTTAGAAAAAAACTTACCGTTTTTTCTTGTCCGGGCGGAATTCGAACGCTTACCGACAATGAGCCCATAGATATATCCGTTCCGTCGGCATACCTGTCGGTTAAACAGCCATCTTTTGAAAATTGATCCCAAAAACCCAAAACAGATCCGCCCCATGCTTCGCTACTCCATTCACGAGTATACGTCACCTTTGATCTTGCATTGGTAACCAGCGCTAAAGTACCCCATGCTTCCGCTTTCGGATCTACGCCCTCAGAATCCATAAAAATGCCTTGAATGCCCCTACCGCGCCGAAAATGATTTCGGTTTCTACGAGCGCCGAACGGCATCGAACGCCCACGGAAATCACGCGCAGATTCCGATCCGTCAATGCCTATAAAATTTGCCAATGACCCGCAAACCGCCGCCGCCACTTGACTGCGCGTACGATTTTTAAGAACAAACCGCAACACAGCCATAGGAATTCCGCTCGCGTCTGCATCACCGGGTATCATCGGGTTAAACGCCTCTATCCTGACTTCAACCGGCACATCAGAATCTTTCAGCAATACCTGCCCGAACGGATAAGCCGCAGCGAAGGAACAATGTCGAAAACGCGGCATCCCATGATTCGCCGCCTGACAACCCGCAGGGCCTTCGTATGCAGACACATCCAACGGCCCCTCTATAGCGCGTGTAACCGATTTGCCGCCGGCCGGTTTTGCAAAAAGCGTGAAAATCGGCTGTCCGTTTCTACCAGCTTTCGGAGTAAATCCCTTGGCAGGACGATTCACCATTTCCCAGTCGCGCAAATCACCTCGACCGCCCAATGACACAGTACCTGTGCCTATTCCGCCCAAAGGAAGCGCTATCTTGGCTATATGCTCGCTATCATATGTTCTAAGAACCGGCCATGATTTGTTTAACTTCATTATTTCCGCCGCTATTTTCCGTTCAAACTCCGCACCTCAAACAAAACTTTTATTCAAGTATTGTGTCCTTGAACGCGTCAATCAACTCTAATTTTAATTAAATCAAAAACCGAAATTGGGCGTCTGATTGATATTATCTATTGACCTTTATATGAGGCCGAGGTACAACCAACGCCAATTCATAAAAACACATAAACATACTGTGCTAAATTATCAGGTAAAATGGAAATCATAGAGTTTTTTTGAAGCACATTTTCAATGACCAACGGCAAGATTGCCCAAATCAATCGAATGGAAACCGATGGTTCATGTCCAAATCGAATTTAACCGTAGAACAAGTCTTGCAAACATCAGAAAAAATGGAAGAACACATATGAAATACAGGGGCGCAGCTTATTATCCAGAAGTCTGGCAGAAAGAACGTTGGGACACGGATATCGAAATGATGCGCGAAGCGCACATCAATATCGTGCGCATGGGCGAATTCGCATGGAGCAGATTTGAGCCGCGTGATGGCGAGTTTGATTTGGAATGGTGGCGCGATATCTGCGGGCGTTTGCGCGATGCCGGCATCAAAATTCTGGCATGCACTCCAAGCGCTGCTCCTCCAGCATGGCTAACCAAAAAATACCCCGAAACTCTTCTGGTCTTTGAAAACGACAAACCGGCCGTACACGGAAGCAGAAGACATTACTGTCAGACATCTCCTGTTTATCGCGAACTAATCGAACGAGTCAACAGAGCAATAGCTCAATCGGTTAAAAACAATGAATCTGTAATCGCATGGCAAATTGATAACGAGATTGCTTTGGAACCTTATCAGTGTTTCTGCCCGCGTTGTGCCGAAGGATTTCGCAGTTGGCTGAAACATCGTTACCACACGCTCGATGCGCTTAACGAGGCGTGGGGCAACGGATTCTGGTCGGGAGATTTTTCAAGCTGGGATGAGATTCTGCCGCCCAGACATCGAGTTTCATGGAAGCTCGACTACCGACGGTTTCAGGACGACATGTTCGCTGAGTTCATAAAACGTCAGGCCGATATACTGCGTTCGATAAATTCAAATTGGAAAATTACCACAAACCAATGGACAGGCCCTATCCCTGCGGGAGATACAATAAAGTATTTCGATCCGCTCGATTTCGCCTCGTTCGACGGATATTGGAATTATTACCAGACCAGAGAATTTCATTCTTCCGTATGGGATTTCTACCGCAATATAAAAATCCCGGCGCGTCCGTTCTGGGTGGCCGAAACCAACGCCTGGAACCCTTCGTCAACTGTGACCGGCGGTCTATTAGCGCTGCGGCCCTGGGCATATCAAGCATTCGCCAAAGGATCCGAAGCACACTTCTATTTTCGCTGGCGCCAATCACGCATGGGCGAAGAAGATCATCCGGCAATATTGGATTGGAGCGGCACGCCAAGCAGAGCGTATTACATGATAAAAGACGTCTTCGGCGAATTTGAAAACCTCGCGCCGGAATTAAACAATTTGCCCTTGCCGGATGCAAAAGCAGCGGTGCTTTTCGATTACGACTCCGGAGTATGCGGAGAATTGGAAAAACGCGATTACCGCAATAGGCTAATGCGGGCAAGTATTTTGCTCGGACGCATGCACGTTTTAAGCGATATGCTTCCGGTCAGACCAGGCGTAGATATCAGCAAATACCGGCTGTTGATATTGCCTCAAACAGAAATGATTGACCCATGGTTTGCTGAAGAATTGAAAAAATTCGTCAAGTCCGGAGGAACGGTCTTGGCTATAACCCGTCTTTCCACGCTCGACCGAAACGGCAAATATATAACCGATCCTATTCCCGGAAACTTGACAGACTTGTTCGGAATGACCATACGTGAACACTGGCCCATACACGCGCAATCCCCAAATCTTGAGCATTCCATTCCCGATATAACAAAAAGCGGCGAGTCCTGCATAGGAATTGCGCTTAAGTTGCAAGGGAGCAAAAATCATAAAAGTCTGGCCGTCGAATATATGGAACTGCCTGAAATTGATCGAAATACGCGTGTTCTTGGAACTTACAAAACAGGAACACTTAAAGGATTCCCAGCCGTCACGGAATTAAAATACGGCAAGGGATCGGCAATTTATCAGGCCTGCCGAATGGATGAAAAATCTGAAACAGCGATACTGCGTTACGCCTTGAAACAATCCGGCGCCGGCCGCCCGGTTAATACTCCACCAGAAGTGGAAATATTGAGAAGGGGCCAGTTTGACTTTTACCTCAATCACGGGGACAAGCCTGTTATACTTAAACGGTTGACGCACGGAAAAACCCTGATAGGCAAAGCCGATTCTAATCATGTCCGGCTTGATGCATTCGGAGTTTGCATTACTAAGAATGCCAAATAATCAGCAATCGTGTTCCAAGCATCCGTAGTTCGGTCTAAAACACGCCGCATTGCGATAATCCGGGTTATCGCATAATTCCAAACCGTGCTCTTTTTTGCTTCACGAACGTTCCATCCCTCTGTTAGGTTCTCATTCAACGAACAATCAATCGGAATAGTCATATCATGCATGTAATTGATTTGGAAGCCATTCTCGAGAAACTGCCGCGGGCACGAATCGGCATTGTGGGAGATTTCTGTCTGGACGCTTATTGGGAACTGGACATGCGGGAATCTGAAATTTCGGTGGAAACCAAGTCGCCGACCCGCCCTGTACGAACTCAACGATACGGTCTCGGCGGCGCGGGCAATGTAGCGCAAAATATGAGAAGCCTTGGGGTATCACTAATATCAGTTTACGGAGTTACAGGCCGCGATCCGTTCGGCTATCAAATGCGGGAATTGATGAACGAGCTGTCAATTTCGCATAAAGGTCTGCTCGAACAAACCAAAGAATGGGTTACACATTCCTATATCAAACCGATTGAAAACGGCGCCGAAGAAAACAGGATTGACATGGGTAATTTTAATCGCATGTCAACCGACACCGCCAAACGTTTGTCGGACATGCTGACCAATGATCTCGAATCTCTGGATATACTCGTAATTAATCAACAGGTAAAAAACGGCATTCACATGTCGCCGGAGTTTCAAAAGGCGCTGCAACTTTTAATTCAGTCGCATCCGCAAAAACTTTTTCTACTGGACAGTCGCAGCATGAGCCAGAATTATCAAGGCACGATTCGCAAAATTAACGCCTACGAAGCCGTCGTTCTCACGGGCGGTTCACATGAACCGCAAGACATTATCGGACTCGATGAAGCCCGAAATGCCGGTATTACTCTGGCCAAACAATGGGGAAAACCCGTGTTTGTCACGCGCGGAGACCGCGGTTGCCTGGTAATCGAAAATGATCATGTTGATGTCATTCCCGGACTTCACATCATTGAGAAAACCGATCCGGTCGGCGCTGGGGACAGCATGCTGGCCGGCATGGCGGCCAGCATGGCAGTAGGTTGTTGTCTGGCAGACGCCGCAACTTTTGGAAATCTGGTCGCCGGTGTTACAGTCCAAAAACTCTATCAAACCGGCACCGCTTCACCGGACGAAATCCTGAAAATCGGAACCGATCCCGATTACATTTTTCTCCCTGAAAAAGCTGACGATCTGAGATCAGCTTCATATTGGAAAAATTCCGAAATCGAAGTGATTAACGCGGTTCAAACAAATCACAAAAAAATCACTCACGCAATTTTCGACCATGACGGCACTATCTCCGTGCTGCGCGAAGGCTGGGAAAAAATCATGGAACCCATGATGGTTCGAGCCATTCTCGGCCCCACTTATGACACCGCCGACGAAACCGCTTATCATCAGGTTCTTAATCGTGTGCGCTTATATATTGATGCCACTACAGGAGTGCAAACACTTGTGCAAATGCAGGGACTTGTCAAACTGGTGACTGAATTCGGATATGTATCACGGGAAAATATTCTGGATCAATTCGGCTATAAGGCAATTTATAACGAAGCGCTACTGGATATGGTAAAAAAACGGCTCAAAAAACTTTCCCGCGGAGAATTGACGGTAGAAGATTTTGTTATGAAGAAAGCCGTTTTGTTTCTGATGCAATTACATCAGAACAAAGTCAAACTGTATCTTGCCAGCGGATCCGATGAGCACGATGTCGTTGCCGAAGCCGAAGCATTGGGATATGCCGACCTTTTCGAGGGTCGTATTTATGGCGCTATAGGCGACGCCACCAAAGAGGCCAAAAAAATTGTCATGGACAGAATATTGGCCGATATCGGCAACGTTAACGCTGAGAGCATGGCCGTTTTTGGCGACGGGCCGGTGGAAATCCGTGAAAGCAAAAAACACAGGGGACTGGCGATTGGAGTAGCAAGCGACGAAGTCCGTCGTTTCGGTCTGAACGAATCCAAACGGCGCCGTTTAATTCGCGCCGGCGCCGACCTGATAATCGCCGATTTTTCACAGTTTGAAATGCTGCTGGAATTGTTGCAACTCAATGATTAAACCATCAGGGAACAGCAAGCTATGCCATATTCCAAACTTGATCGTTTCAAATTGAAGCTGAAATCACTCACCGACCGAGCCAATAAGATTGATATAACGCGCGATCATTTATCCCCCGACGCGCAGGTCACCGATCCTACCGGCAAAAATGCTGTAATCCTTGACGAAACTGTGTCGCGAATCCGCCATGCTCGAAAGAACAAACGGCCGGTAATGTTAACCTTCGGTGCGCACACCATCAAGAACGGCTTGGGCCCGGTTTTGATTCGGCTGATGGAGAACAGATGGCTTACGCACCTGGCAACAAACGGCGCAGGAATAATCCATGATTGGGAATTCGCATGGTTTGGAAAATCGAGCGAAAATGTCCGCGCCAATGTCGCCGCCGGGCAATTCGGAATCTGGCAAGAAACAGGTTTCTACATCAACCTTGCTTTGGTGATCGGCGCATACGAAGGTATGGGTTACGGTGAGTCTGTCGGCGCCATGATCGAACATGAAGAGCTGATGATTCCTGACGTTTCCGAACTCGAAAAAGTCATAAAAGAAAGTCTGCATACCGACACGGAAAAAGCAGCGGCTGCCGCTGACTTACTCAGGGTCATAACCACATTTAATTTGAAGCCTGGGCTCATGACTATTCCGCATCCGTTTAAAAAATTCAGTGTTCAGGGCAACGCATTTCGGCTTGGAATTCCATTTACCGGTCACCCAATGATCGGCCATGACATTATCTACAACCATCCAATGAATTCAGGCGCCGCCATCGGCCGCGCCGCCGAACGCGATTTCCTTACTTTTGCCGATCAGGTGCAGCAATTAAACGGAGGCGTGTATCTCTCCATCGGTTCAGCCGTCATGTCACCCATGATTTTTGAGAAATCTCTTTCAATGGCGCAAAATCTGGAAATGCAGGAAGGTCGGCATATTGACGACCACTTTATGCTAATCGTTGATTTGGCACCAAGCACCTGGGATTGGGATGCAAACGGAGAACCGCCTATGGATAATCCGGCATATTACCTGCGTTACTGTAAGACTTTCAACCGTATGGGAGGAACCATGCGTTATCTAACCATGGACAATCGTAATTTCCTCTTAACTCTGTTACAAAAGCTGTAACAAATAAGCGTCCTGACGCCGAAACATGACGTGATCGCCACAACATCTTCTATAGCAAAACAAACGAATGTTGTTTGATCAAAATCACAGCTTCTTTAGGACATGGCAATCCTTTTCCCCCTGGTCAAAACCTTGAAAACGGAAAGCTGACCTATTGCTTTCAATTCCTGAATACTGGAGTGCAGGGACATACTTCATTGTGTTTGCCTTCGCGCGTCTGCGGCGAACAAGAAGCTCGGTCAAGACAAGAAAAACGGCTACTATAAAGCCGAAAAAATGCTTTTATTGTATTCATAGCGCAGGTCCCTATATAGATCACGTATTTGCCCAAGCTCTGTGGAAAAGCAATCATTATTACAATGTTAAAATCTTCCCGCGCTGATATTCAAAGAATCTATTCATTCTGTTTTTCATGCCTTCCGGGCGCAATTTGTGAACGCAATTTCGGCGATCTCAATTCGTCTGCCGTGTTTCGGAACGTTTGGTGGGCGCGGCGGCCCGCCGAGTCTTGCGATGTGCCGCTTGGCTTGTTTGAACGGTGCTCGATGACCGGCATTTAGGACGAAGAGCCCAGGCGTGTCATTATCGCCTCCGGCGTACATCATGGATCAGGCGTGCTGTCCCGACATATTCTGCGCCTGCCGGTTCGCCTTTTTCGGCGCGCATCTTCGGATATCCGCGCAGTCGCAGTTCGTCAATGTTCCCGTTTGCCAGGACGAACCCAGCCGTCAAATCGAGCGCTCGGGTTTGACCTTCCAGTGTCATGTCAAGAGCCTGGTTGCTCACAAACCGGCAGCAGCGGATTGTGGTGCCATCCCGTGGCGGCAATCATTATTGCACCACCACGCCCATAGTCAGACGCTGTCGGACTTGATGCACGGTTTGCCATGAACATGCAATCCACTATGAGCGACGCCCCCGCCACATCAGTCGAGATGGCTCCGCCGCCATTGTTGTAGCCATTAGCCGTGTTGGCAAAGAACGTGTTATTCGTGATCGTTGTCGGCGAGCCTTGCAGATGTACAGCTCCTGATGCATAACCAGAGCTGTTGCTGGTAAAGGTGTAACCGGAAAACCCGACGGCCTGCCCATGCCAAAATGGCGAAACAAACAAACTCTACGACCATCAACCCAATCCCTGTTATAACACCTCAGGCACAAAGTATGGGCCAGTGCGCTCCATTTCTCCAGCTTCCCGCCACTCCCAGACCAAAACACGAAGCTTGAGAAAAACTCGACATGCCTCTCGAAAACGCCCTATTCTACGCTACCGCATGAGCACGTGAAGGCCAAACTACAGGCGTAGGTGGGCGCACCTGCGCTGCCAAACATCACGCTGTAACATCTTACGGACAGACCCAATCTTCCCGCCGCTCTGCCGATAGACTCCCTCGTCACACGCTTGCCAAACAAGCCCTAATCACGTACGGCCGCATTATCCGACAGCGATATGCCAATTATGAGCATGCGGTTCCACGAAAGCATAAGGGACGTTCCGGCAGGACCATCGGTTTTGATCCGCACTTCGACCGGTCCGCGTTGACGGCGCTCCGGAACCTGCAAGATGACGGAAACATAATGTTTCATTGAGGGGAACCTGCGTTTCAGCACTAGAGCAGTCCCTATGAAGAACTCCACATCTATTGGACCCTCTGATTTGTCCGCAAGATTAATGCATTGTAGCGTCAGTGTTGAACGACTCTCGTTCGGACATCGAATTGTGAAACGCGCAGACCCATTAACAGCTCTGAAT
>JAFGTH010000011.1 GCA_016934225.1 Lentisphaerota bacterium
CATAGTCAACACCGTCACTTTACCGCCCAGCCGTTCTTTCAGCCGAATGCCTTCTTCAATCGCGTATACATCAAACGGATTGATAATGGACTCAACACCTTCGCGAATAAGCGTGTTCGTTTCCGGATTAATCCGCACGTTTGTCGTATCCGGAACCTGTTTTATGCATACCACGAAATGCATATATACCTTTCAGATAACTTTTGTTCTAAATCGAACGGCACTATAATATCATCCCGGTAGATATGGCAAGAATTTCCATACGGCCATTCTGCTGCGAACAACCCGCGGTTTAGCTCGTTTGCGACCGCGCGTACTCGTGACGCAGAAATTTTGCCTATTTGCCACATTAGGGAATTATGCAACGGCAAGACATCCCCAATTACAGCGGCCTTTTCTCCGGCTTTTTATTCTCTCTCTTGTTGACGATCCGGCCATGATAAGAGTAAATTTCTTTCTTTTTAAGAAACTCATAAACAGGAGAATCATCATGCCGCGCGTATACAATTTCAACGCAGGACCGGCCGCCCTTCCTTTAGAAGTGCTTGAAGAAGCACAGAAAGAACTCGTGGACTATAAGGGCTCCGGCATGTCTATACTTGAGAGCAGTCACCGCGGCAAAGAATATGCCGCTGTTCACGAAGAGGCCACAGCCAACTATGCGGATCTGCTGGGCGTTTCGGATGATTACAAAATCCTGTTCCTGCATGGTGGAGCCAGCACTCAATTCGCTATGATTCCTATGAACCTGCTCGGAAAGGATCAAACTGCCGATTATGTAAACTCGGGCGCGTGGGCAGCGAAGGCTATAAAAGAAGCCACAAAAATCGGTAAAGTCAACATTGCGGCCAATTGCGAAAAAGATATGCCGACGCGCGTGCCCTCTATTAACGAATTAAAACTTACAGAGAACGCCGCGTATGTTCACATAACGTCCAATGAGACGATTTCAGGCGCGCAATGGAAAGAATTTCCGAAGACTGACGCGCCGCTGGTCGCGGACATGTCCTCGGACATTCTTTCGCGTCCGTTTGATGCGACACAGTTTGCGCTCATATACGCAGGCGCACAGAAGAATCTTGGCCCTGCCGGCACGGCATTGGTCGTTATAAGAAAAGATCTGGCCAATCAAACCGGCGACAACAACATACCTACCATGTTGAAATACTCGACGCATGTTGAAACTGATTCCCTTTATAACACGCCATCCTGTTTCACCATATATTTGATGATGCTGGTATCTCGGTGGCTTAAAAAGCTCGGACTTTCGAATATATACAAACAGAATATAGACAAGGCCGCTAAACTCTACGCCGCTATTGACTCATCTGCATTTTACCAAGGCGCAGCCATACCGGAATGTCGCTCAGATATGAACGTAACGTTTCGTCTGCCCAACGAGGATCTTGACGCAAAATTCGTAAAGGAAGCGGGCAAACAAGGCCTGAAAGGCCTCAAAGGACACAGATCCGTGGGTGGTTTGCGCGCATCCATTTATAACGCTTTTCCTCCGGACGGTATAGATGCGCTGATATCTTTTATGAAGGATTTTGAGTCAAAGAACGGTTGAAATTTCTGTCTTAATTTTTCCGCGCTATGACATAGTCGCTTTGGCTATCCGGTCGCGTTTATTGAGATCTTGTTCAACTGTGACATCGCTAAAGCCGTTTGCAGCCAGGATTTCGGTAACTGCGGCGCCCTGGTCTTCTCCAATCTCCAGGAACAGCATACCCCCGCTTTGCAATGCGCAAGCGGCATCCTGCGCTATAACATTTATAACGGACAATCCATCCGGTCCGCCGTCCAACGCCTGACGCGGTTCGTAGTTACGAACATTCATCGGCAATTGCTCGCATATGTCGGTTGGTATATACGGCAGATTGGCGACAATTGCTCTTGCCGATTCCGCTTCAACATATTCCGGCAATTCACCATGGCGCAATGTCACACTATCTTGCAAACCTAATGCAACGGCGTTCTCACGCGCCAATTCGATCGCGTCTGCGCTCGTGTCGATGGCTACATAGTCGGCGTTTGGACATTCTGAAGCAAGAGTAAGAACAATACAGCCTGTGCCGGTACCTACATCCACTACAAGAGGCCTGCCGGTTTCAATGCTCCAGATTTTTTTCTCCGCCAGCACTTTCTCCACGAGTGTTTCTGTTTCAGGCCTTGGTATTAAAGCGCGTGAATCCGTTTTGAACGATCGTCCATAGAACTCGGTTTGTTTAAGGATATATTGGATCGGTTCGCCCTTACCCGCTCGAACGACGCCTCGACGCATGGCGTCTAACTGTTTTGCGCTGATAACAGCTTCAAACTGCAGGTATAAATCGAGTCGCTTGCAATTCAGCAAACGCGCAGCAAGCAGCTCGCATATCAAACGCGGGTGCTCGATGTTTCTTTCCGCCAAGTATTCTGTACCGGCTTTCAAGACATCGGCAAGCTTCTTTATGGGCGCATTCACAATGCCGCGCGGTTATAACAGGGTGTTCATCCTTAATTACCGTCTGTTTTGCCGGCCAGTTCCTTTTCGAGTCTAAGTTTAATATCATGGTCGCGAAGCGCAGTCAAAAGTTCGTCTATTTCGCCTTCTATTAGTGTGTTCAGACTGTAGAGAGTGAGGTTTATTCTGTGATCAGTTAGACGATTTTGAGGAAAATTATATGTTCGAATCCGTTCGCTGCGGTCACCCGATCCGATTTGGGAACGCCTGATATTGCCCTTTCTTTCATCTTCCTCGCGTTTACGTTGATCGAGAATGCGGGCCTTTAATACGCGCATGGCTATATCTTTGTTGCGGTGTTGAGATCTTTCGTCCTGACTTTGCGCCACAAGGCCGGTGGGTAAATGCGTTATTCTCACGGCCGAGTATGTTGTATTCACGCCTTGTCCGCCCGGGCCGGAAGAACAATAAATGTCCACGCGCAGTTCTCCTGGATCAATTTCTATGTCGTTGTCGTCTTCCACTTCGGGGAAAACCGCCACAGTTGCCGCGGACGTATGTATTCTGCCTTGCGACTCGGTTACCGGGACACGCTGTACTCTATGTACTCCGCTTTCATACTGCAGAACACTGTAGACATTTGAACCGCTTACAGTCAGCACTATTTCCTTGTACCCGCCCATTTCGCTTGTACCGGCATCTATAACACGGGTTTTCCAACCACGGCTTTCTGCATAACGGTTGTACATGCGATACAAATCGCCGGCAAATATGGCTGCTTCGCTGCCGCCAGTGCCGGCCCGTATTTCCATAATGGCATTTTTCTCGCCATCGGGGTCAGGTGGTAAAAGTGCGATTACTAACTCCTTGTTTGCGATTTCAGCTTTTTTTGTGAGCTCGTTTATCTCGTCGCGCGCAAGTTCCTTTAACTCTGCATCCACATCCTCGCTTGCCGCCAGTTTCTGATTTTCCTGAAGGCTATCAATAAGGTTGAAGTATTTGTCCGCGCGTTCGCGCAATTTGCGCAATGAATAATGTTCACGAACCAGTTCTTTGTATTTTTTCTGGTTCGCTGCAATAGCGGGATCCGAAAGCTCGCGCTCTATGACGGGTAAACGCGCGAGTAATTGTTCCGTGTAGGCTCTGTCAATCATTCCACAAACCTCTAGAATGGAATGGCAAATCGGTAACTGAAATATAGTCGTACCGTATCATTATGCAAAACGGACCAGATTGAAGATATTCCTCAGTCTGGTCCGACAGTGAAAATTCCAGCTACTTTTTGGCGTATCGTTTCTTGAACTGTTCGACGCGGCCTTCCGAATCAATGAAAGCTGCTTGACCCGTAAAGAACGGATGGCAAGATGAACAGGTGTTGATGTGCATTTCTTTCACTGTTGATCGTGTCTCTATCACGTTTCCGCAAGCGCATGTAATTGTCGCTTTCTCATATTTAGGATGTATCTCTTTTTTCATAATCGGTTGCACAATATACGTATCTGTGGAGAAAGTGCAAGGGAAATTCGGTTTTTTTTGAGTACGAGGACTGGAACATCGTGACCCCCTGTATAATGGCATGAGGTAGGATAAACGAAGTAAAGGTAGTGTGTAAAGCGGCTGTGGAGAAGATTAAGAGGGCAAAGACCAGGCTCTTAGTAGACCTCGCGCTTCAGACCTCTGGCTGCCTGCAGCAGGCCGAGGCAACTCAGTACGAACCATACCACCATGCAATAGACAATGCGGACGACCACCCAAGCTGCCGTTTCGCCCCAGTGCTCGTTGCTGAGGAAAATGAGCGGGAAGAAGGGATTATGATACCAAGCAAAGAATCCGAGCAAATCCTGTTGGTCGGAGGTGAGATCCGCCAGGGTAGCGATGAGACCGCCCAGCAGAGGCATCACGACCGTCCAGCCGAACAGGAACGCGCCGGCAACAAGGTAGGATGTAAGCGAACGGCCAAAGAAACCTGAAAGGCCGAGCGA
>JAFGTH010000117.1 GCA_016934225.1 Lentisphaerota bacterium
ATGCCTGCAACCTGGCTCCGCAACCTACGCTTATGCCGATTCCGCTTTTGCTCGCTCCAACTGTTCGCTTTTGCTATTCCCACGACAGATGCGATAGATCCTGTCCTGAAACAGTTGTAAAATGCTTTGATATAGGCGAACAGATCGGCCCAGAACATTTGACGGCTCGGATAAACCAAACTTTGAATTTCCCCTGTCTTTATCGTGCCCCAAAACGATTTCCGTCCATGCGTATCTTGTTGTAATACTCATTATTTTATGCTTTACATTTCCTTACATTGATTTGCATGATTTAATTAACGATTATGAAAAAATACTTTGCTGAGTTCAAAAAACGAATTGATCGGCACCGGCGCTTTCTAGAGAGCAAGTCGGCGGGAAATCTGCTTGTTTATGTTAACCGCTACCGGTTACCGTGGTTTGATGGCTTCCTGCACCGCAAACTGGCCGAACGGCCGATGATCGAATGGCTGAAAGCCGGCAGGATTGACAAGATGATTGCAGAATACGCAACTTTGCTCAGAAAAGATCGCCCTCAGTTTTTTGCGATTGACGACGATGCAGTGCCGTCAGTCATTGTTTATTGGGGAATCGGCGGAATAACATCTGCTATGTCCGGCATTGATTTTTTTCACGACGGAACCAATTCATGGTTGGAACCCAATCTTACATGGGCCGCCATAGAACAGCTTCGTTTTGATCCGGAAAATCCGGGCCTTCAATTCGCGTTGCAAATCAACAACGCCTTGTGGAAAATATGGGAAGAAGACTTTCTTATCCTGCCGTTTTTGCATCGCTCTCCTCTTGATGCCGCCAACGGATTGCGCGGCACGGAGTTGTTTACCGAAATGTACAGCGATCCGGAACCGGTTAAACAACTCATTAACTGGTGCGCTGACTGGAGCATTAAAACAGAGAAATTCCTCGAAGCAAACGTCCGGCATTACGGAAACATCGGCACGGGCGCATGGGGAACATGGCTGCCGGCAGGATCCGTTTTTGTCAACGGCGATCCTGTAGGATTGATCAGCCCTGAAATGCAGGCCGAATTTGATAAGCCGTATACAGGAAAATTATTCACAGCCACAGGAGGCGGTTTTTTTCATAATCATACCTTAGGTCTGTATCAGGTGATGAACGTGGCGGGAATACCGGGCATCCTGATTCAGGAATTCATTTCAGATCCTACCAGCCCAAACGTGCATGAAGTTATGCTAAACGATCCGAAACGCCGCGATGAAATCATCCAAGCTTCTCTTCAGACCCCGGTAATGATGGAATTCGTTCCATATCACCTGTTGGATCAGCTTCTGCCCTTTCTTGCACAAGGCCGTTTCATTCTAAGCATATTCTATTCGGAAGACATGTCGGAAGACATGGCTGACGATGCTATACGGAAAGTACGTTCATACGGATCGTTAGAATAAAACCCGGCTTCTCTTTCAAATTGAATAGCTTTCCAAAAGGAATTGCAACACCGGTGTGGAACGCTTTGTCACAAGCGTGAAAACACGCTTCCAGCCAAAGGCATCTCATCACTGCCTATGTCATAGGCTGCACCAATCAGCCAAATTCTGCAATACAAGTCAGCGTCCAAATTGATATCCGGCGCGCCGGCGCCTCAACCATACACGCGGCATGTCAAAATGCATTCG
Organism: Lentisphaerota bacterium; assembly: GCA_016934225.1. Taxonomy (GTDB): domain Bacteria; phylum Verrucomicrobiota; class Kiritimatiellia; order UBA8416; family JAFGTH01; genus JAFGTH01. The sequence continues at coordinate 1,656 of JAFGTH010000117.1, forward strand.
CAGTTTGCACTTTGTCTGTACGGTTTAGATTATGCGCAGATAATGAAAAGCGTCCTAGTCAAACATTACAAGCTATCCCAAATGATACATGCGAAAACACGGATAGGAACCAAGCACTTTGATACGCTGAGCATGTCGTGCTGCCTCTTTAAGCGCATTCGACAATTTGTGCTTATGAATGTTTTCGTCTACATCAATGAGGAACGCAAATTCACGGGGCTTACCTTCTATCGGGCGTGATATAATTCGTGAGAGATTGATCTTTGCATCCGCCATCGGACGCAGGAATTCATATAAACTGCCGGTCCTGTTCTTCAGACGAACAGCCAGGCTGGTCTTGCTGATCTTTTGGAGCCGTTGGGTATGATGCCGCGCGATCACAAAAAAATGGGTCATATTTTTCATGCGAATCGGAATAGGGTGCCGCAATATATCCATATTGTATATTCCGGCACATACCCGGTTAGCGATAGCTGCCGCATTTCGAATTTTTGATGCTTCTCGCGCGGCTATGGCCGTGCTTCCTGTTTCAATTACTTGCGCGGATGGGTAGTATTTTTGGAGCCATTTTTGACAATGTTTAATCGGAGCAAAATGCGTGTAGATATTATCTATTTTTTCTCCGCGTCTGCCTAACAAGGCAAGTCGCACGTCAATGGATATTTCTTCCTGAATTTCAAGCTGTTCGGATTCGTTCAGCAATGCATCAACGGTCGGGTATACTGTCCCGCCGGAAGAATTATCTATCGGCACAACTCCGATTCGGGAAGAACGCTTTGTGACGTAGGCGAACACATCATTAATGGTTTCCTGGCTTACCATTGTGTGTTCGACATGACCGTATCGCTTTCTGGCCAATTCGTATGCAAATGTTCCCTTGGGGCCCAAGTAGGCAATTTCAAGCTTAGACATGATATCCGGTTCTCCAAATCATTGAATTGGCATCATAATACAGAACCAACATCGGCAGACGACATGGCAACGTGACTATGCACAGTTTTGATCTTTATTTCGACCGCTGTAATTTGAATACAGAAATGAGCGAATTGTCAAGATGGAATGGCGTACCTGGCAGGGGTCGAACCTGCAACCTCCTGATCCGTAGTCAGGTGCTCTGTCCAATTGAGCTACAGGTACAGCCGAAGATTCGCACAATAAGGAAATGTAAACACGATTGCAAGGACTGATCAATGCAGAGAAACCAGCGCTGAATCAGGATTTTCTTCAAGAGCAATATATTCAGATGATTGGACATTAACCAACCGTTTACTGTACATTAACTGTATATGAGAAAAAACACAATTACCGATTGCATTTCAACACATGAACCCTGAACTATTGCCCATAGACGCACACATTCACACAATCCTGTGTAAACATGCGCGCGGTCAACCAGAAGAGTATGCTACAAAAGCTTACGATTCAGGTATCTCGGCCATTTGCTTCTGTGATCACGCACCTGCGCCTGATGGC
>JAFGTH010000118.1 GCA_016934225.1 Lentisphaerota bacterium
ATGTCGCCGATGGCGCGGCCATTCTGCAATATCTGCACACGCTGCCGGCCACCCGAACGTTTGTGCTGTATCCGACGACAGACTATCAGGTCGCCTACCTGTCCAGTCAGCGGGCGAACCTGCCCGGAAATTGCCTCACGCTGTTTCCGAAGCAGGATCTTGTGGACACCCTGATGCATAAGGAACGGTTCGACGCGTTGTGCCATGCGTCACAATTTCCGGTGCCGGCCACGGAACATGTTCGTTCATCAGCCGAAATCCGACGGGTCGGGCAGCATCTGTCCTTTCCGGTCATTGCCAAAACACCACTGAAAGCCTACAAGCCCGGATTGAGCAAAGCGTACATTCTCTCGGATAACGATGCGTTAATCGCATGGTACGATTCCGTGCAACACCTGCATCAGGAATTTGTCATTCAGGAGTATATTCCCGGTCCGGATGGTGCGGTGTTTTTTACGATGCAGTATATTTCGGCCAACGGGACACTGTTAGCCTCGTTTACGGGGAGAAAAATTCGCCAATGGCGACCGTTAAGCGGCGGAACGGCATCGGCAGAACCATATTATAATGAGTTTCTGACGAATCTCACGTATGAATTTTTCCGTAAAGCCGGATTTTGGGGGATTGGTTCGATGGAGTATAAACAACATGCCCAGACAGGAGAATTCCACATGATCGAACCGACCGTTTGTCGAACCGATTTTCAGGAGGGGGTCGCGATTGCGAACGGCGTGAATATCCCGTTGATTGCCTATCAAGATATTACCGGCCAGGTCGTTCAACCAGGGTTTCAGAAAAAAAATGCCCGTAAAGCCTGGGTGCATGTACTGCATGAGCGACTCTCCCGTGACTGGTATATTTCTCAGAAGGATCTCACGTATTTTAAATGGCTTGTCTCTCTTTGTCATGTTCGCTCTTTTGATGCGTTTTCATTTCGCGATCCAGGACCATGTGTTCTTACTTTGCGGAAGAAAATTACGAATCAGGGCAGAAAGCTTTTCAGAAAGATCTCGCATGATAAAGGGAAGTACTAGATATCATGAAAATAGCAGCTATAACCTCATTATTCCCAAATAGCAAAGAGCCGAATAGGGGTATCTTTACCTTAAAACTGTTAGAGCGTTTAAACAAAGAAGATATCGTGGTTATTGCGCCGATTCCCTGGTTTCCTTTCATTACGAAGAATCGAATAAGAAATGTTCCTTTTAAAGAAGAAATGAGTGGGATAACCATTTTTCATCCCAGGTTTATTACGGTTCCTTTTTTTCTTAAATCATGGGATGCATTTTTCTTTTATCGCAGCATACATAAACTTCGTAACGAAATTAATGATTGCGATATTATCTATAGTTCTTACGGGTACCCTGATGGCGCAGGCGCGTACTATTTGGCCAGGCTGTTGAATAAACCCTTTTGCATCACACTCCATAGAGGCGATCTTGTTCATTGGCTAAAAAGGGTGCTTACGAAATTTCAGCTCACAACAATGCTAAAGAATTCAGAGAGAGTTGTTGTTGTCTCTCACATGATCAAGAAACTTATTCCCGATTGGGAGAGCAATAACAGAATCGTTGTTATTCCAAACGGCGTTGATATAAATATATTCAAGCCGTTGAATAAGCACGACGCCAGGAACAGGTTAGGACTTGGTTTGGACAAAAAAATTTTTTTAACAACGGGAAATTCTTTTAAAAGGAAAGGATATTTTGAGCTTGTAGAGGCGTTTAATAAACTTGATATCGACAATAAATTATTATTGATAGCCGGGTACGATGAAAATGAATATGATAACTTGAATACGTTGATTCGCTCTTCACCAGGCAGAGACAGTATTATTTTGTTGGGAGAGGTACATAATAGCCAATTACCAGATTATTATTCAGCGGCGGATATATATTGTTTAGTCAGCTATTCTGAAGGGTGGCCATGCTCGGTTATGGAAGCTCTGGCCTGTGCGAAACCATGCATTGTCACTCAAGAGGCGGCCGGAGAGTTTATCACTGAGGACCTGGGAATTGTAACGAACTACCAGAACTTACCAGGCGACCTGACAAGAGCGCTCAACCAAGATTGGAATGTTGAAAAAATTTTAGAATTCGCCCGCAACAATAGTTGGGATAAGGCCGCTCAAAAAATGCTTGATGCTTTTGAGCAAAGCATTAGAACTCATTGTCAATAAAAACAGGCATGGGGGGGGACCCGCCTCTACAGAGAGTACTATGATACATGTACTGCATGTTGTGAACGCATTTGATGTTGGTGGGATGGAAAATGGACTTGTCAATGTTATTAACTATAGTCGGCAGACAACATTTCAGCATTCGGTTTGCTCTTTAACCACAGAAGGAAAGATGAAAGAAAGGGTTGTTCCCGATGTGAATTATTATGCTTTGAATAAAGTTGGGGTTGAACGTTTTTTGTTTGTCAAGATGCGTACCCTTTTGAAAAAAAGCAAACCCGATGTGGTACATATACGGGGTTGGGGGCCTTTTTTTGACACGATCGTCTCGACAATGTTCTTACCCCGTGCTCCGAAAGTGATTTTCAGTTTTCATGGAATGTCGTATGGAGAGTATATTTCCCCTAAAAAATTTTCAGATGTTATCAAAGAAAACCTTCTCTGGCGGGTCAATCAAATTATGACATTGAACACAAGCATGAGTCAATATTTGTGTTCCCGCTACCATATTCGAAAAGACAGCATAAAAATTATCGGGAATGGGGTTGATGCCGCCATTTTTTCACCGTATACCCCCAATCAGATTGCCATCGCAGAGTTGAAAAGAGCGTTAGGGATACGCAAAGATGATTTTGTGATCGGTACCGTTGGCAGACTGGAACAAATAAAAAATATGAAATTTCTTATCAACGCTTGTTCTGGTTTGAAGGAAAAGATTCCAGGTGTTAAACTGCTCATTGTCGGGGAAGGAACCGAGCAGAAAGATTTATCTCAAATGTGCCGGGAACTTCACCTTGAAAAGCACGTTATATTTACTGGTAAACAGGACGATATGTATAAAATGTATCGGTTAATGAATATCTACGTTCAGTCATCCCTGTATGAAGGATTCTCCAACACTATTCTTGAGGCAATGGCATCAGGCTTGCCGGTAGTTTGTACAAATGTTGGCGGCAATCAAGATTTGGTTATTCATGGGGAAAATGGCTATCTTTTCGAAGTCGATAATTACCATGAATTTGCAAACCATCTGAACAGGCTCTATGAAAATGTAGAAGTGCGGCATACGTTCTCTGTCAAATCCCGTCAATTGGTCGAAGAAAGCTGGACGATTGATCGTATGGCTAAAAACTATGAAGCCATGTATTCAGCCCTGTGCGGACAGGAGTTATCAAGCATTTCGGCGTAATTCATCCCCTCATCAAAGAATCGGAATTGAATATGGCGACGATTATTTATCATCACCGAACGCGAGCAAATGGAGCCGAAGGCGTCCATATCCGCGGCATCCAAAATGGGTTCCGAGAGCTAGGCTACGAGATTACGGACATGTCGCTTTTTCGCATCGACTCGGAAAGTCCAGCCCCTGGCGATACGGCCCGACCAGGTGGATTCAAGAAAGCTCTCCTCAATGCGGTCGCTTCGTATTTGCCGAACGTGTTGTTCAAATTGCTGGAGGTTCTGTATAATTGCCGGACTTTCCTGGCCGGGCGACGCGTGCTTTCGGCATGTATCGCCAAAAAAACGTTGCCCGAATTGATTTACGAACGCTATGCGTACTTCAGCTTTGCGATGGCATTTTTGGCGCAAAAATTTCATGTTCCTTTTGTGTTGGAGGTGAATACGACGTGTTTGGATTATGATGTGCGCGAAATTCGGCTACGATGGCTGGCGCGCAAAATCGAACGGTATGTGTTCGACAAGGCAACGCTTCTGGTCGTTGTCTCCACATATCTCAAGGAAAAAATTCGGCAGGAATACCAAATTCCCGAACATCGCATCATTGTCACTCCGAATGCCGTCGATCCCCGCCGATTTGCGTCTGTCGCTCCCCCTGAACTCGATCAGCGCTTCGATCAGGCGCGCCGATTTGCGCAAGGAAAAATTGTGATCGGGTTTGTCGGGATGTTTGTGCCCTGGCATGGGTTGGATTTTTTGCTTGATATTTTCCTTCGGCTGATTCGCGAGGCACCCCTCAATGTTCGGCTCGGATTGCTTCTGGTTGGCGATGGTCCGGTTCGCCGAATTATCGAGGAAAAAATTACGGCCAACGCCTTGACAGATGCGGTTTTTATTACCGGAGCTGTTCCGCATGACGAAATTAAAGCCTATCTTGATCTTTTCAATATCGCGATCATGCCCGATTCCAACCCCTTCGGGTCTCCCATGAAAATCTTCGAATACATGACCATGGGCAAACCTGTCGTCGCCCCGGCCTATGGCCCGATTCTCGAAATCATCACCCAGGGGGAGACGGGTCTTGTGTTTACGCCCAAAGATCACACCGCCTGTCTCAACGCCATCCTTGAACTTATCGAAAATGCCGGATTGAGAAATCGTTTGGGCGAAAAAGCCAGAACGCTCGTCTTAACCGAACATACCTGGCAACGCAATGTCGAAAGAATTATAGAACGCTTACAATCCTGTCAGACGACAATGTGATAGGACGACATTCTGCCGACCCAGGTCGATGCGAAGCGCGATTATATAGAACTTTTGCCGCTTGACGCAACGTGGGCCTTTGTGCCGCGTAAGCCGTTGTAAACCCGTGAGCCGAAGTTGTGTCGTACGCAGGCGTTACCCCAAATTTTTCGAAATGAGTGGCCCGATCCACTGACTTACCGACAGGGGCAGGCGCTGCCAGGCCTGGATGAAATAGCGGTATTTGGGATTCAGCGGGTTCACTTCCGGAATTTCACGGGCCTTGACCAGATGAAACTCATAATGCAGCGCCTGCGGTTCGAAGCCCCAATGGCGCTTGAAATCGTATGAGCCGGTGCCCTGTTTGCTGCGGCCGTAGTCGAAAATTTTGCAGCCCCGTTCGGCCGCCGCATGACACATCAGTTGCCAATACATGAAATCATTGCCTTTCAGCGTGCGGGCTTCGCTGGCGCCGCCGCCGTAATAGGGCAGGACTTCGTCGCGAAAATAAAAACTCATCACACTGGCAATCGGCCGCCCTTCGAATTCCACCGTCAGGACTTCGCACGCCTCGCCAAACACGTCTTTGAGAATCCGAAAATATTTGCGGGCAAAAACCGGCGTGCCAAGATTCCGCACACTGGCGCTGTAGGCGGCGAAAAAACGATCGATATCGGGGTCAATCACGCTTGTGAGCGCAGAATCCATCGCTTTCCGAATCACCGCGCGCTGTTTGCGAGGAATGGCGGCCAGGTTCTTGTCCGGATCCGCATCGATGTCTTTCCGAAACGTAACATACAGATCTTTCCGAGGCCAGTCCTGATTCTGGGGGAGCCGATACCGAAATTCCAGGGAATCCACCCGCAGTTGTTCAGCCAGGTCCACGCCGGCTTGCGTTAAGGCGGAACGGGCGTCAGCGGTGGTGGCAGCCACACCGCCGTAAACGCAAAAGGGGCTTGAAATCAACGTATTCCCGAATAACAGACTCCGAATGTGTCCTAACGGCAGCACGCCTTCAATGGCCCCGTTGCGCTGCGCAAACAGAAAATGGGTGGCATGGCCGAACGCTTGTTCCAACACCATTTTCCAGCCGGAAAGATGAAAGAATGTGGCATCGGGACACGTGTGCACAAACGCATCCCAACGCGCCGCATCATGGGGTTCCAATCGACAAATCTCTATGTGGCCGGTGGTGTGATTGTTGCTCGTCTTCATTTTGATCCTTTGCGAGGGTTATCCTTATGCTGTCTGGTACACATGCTTCGTCATCGAAACAATTCGAGGGCAACCATAGCCTACCGGATTAGACGGCGGGTTGTCAAGATGATTTTGGACAATTTTAGCGGGACAAGAATACGGCGAAAGGTTTCTTCTGCTCAGAGACGCGGGATTAGAACACAAAGAACCGGCTGCGGAAACGTGTTCAGGTGTCAGCCGGCATGTGGCTCCTGTGTTTGCACATTCGCGTGGAGCCGGTTTAGCAAGGCGACCAGCGTCTGCTGGTCGTCTGTGGAAAACCCGCGATAGACGCGCTGGAGCAGGATTTCCGAAATTACTCTGAAATCAGGCTCTAAAGCTCGTCCCTGATCAGTCAGCCGGAGGCAGGTCACGCGCCGATCCGTGGCCGACTGATATTTTTCGAGATAGCCGGCCTCAATCAGCTTGTTCACCAGCGCGGTCACGGTGGATTTATCCCGTCGGATCAGGCGGGCGACTTCGGCCATCGCCAATTCTTCGTATTCGAATAACGCGGCCAGAATGTCGCCGTGCGAGGTGACAATGCCGGTGATGTTGCGGCGCTGCAATTCCTGAATGATGAGGCGATTCATCTGCTCATGAATTCGGGCAATTTGCGCAATAATGGCATTGGGGCCGGTAGCCGGAACAGCGCGGCGGTGCGTTTTCATCGGTCGCCTTGTCCCTGATGCGCATATTCTTCGACCCGGTCCAACCATTCGCTGGCCAGGGCGCGGAACAGCGTGGGCTGCTCGAAGTTCAGGTTATGGCCGGCGCAATCC
>JAFGTH010000119.1 GCA_016934225.1 Lentisphaerota bacterium
GGACGAAATAACGGCCAACGCAATCGCAACATACAAAGCGTTTATCTGGAATTTCCTGATTCTTAATCGCCAAGCCGAAAACGGTAGAAAACCGAGCAGCGCTAACGGAAGCGTGAATTGCACACGCAGGTCGGTAAAATAAGAGCCGATTTGATCAATAAAAGTTGCCGAAAAGACGTCTGCCGGTTTGATTTTTTCGTATTGGCCGCGTGTAATAGCGTGTTTAAAACCTTCCCATGTTCGAGGATAACCCCAGTTCATTGGTGGGTTTCTCAAATCGGATACTATAGGCATGTATGCATAGAATGCCACGCCAAGTTCCGCAAGAAGAATTGTAAGCGCGATTACTTTTCCATGTGGCAACAGAAAAAAGGCCGTGGTTAGAATGGCGAAATTCAGAAACAGATAAAACACGAACCACCACGAATGCTCTGTAGGGTGGATAAACATCATAAAAGAATTAGGCGGATGCACGAGCCCCAGCAGAACCCCCTTGCGCAAAAGTATTGCCAGCGTAATTTCGACAGTTACAAAAGCGATCGCTACTGTTCGTCCTTTTGGAAGAAAGATGCAGAGCGCAATTAGAACTGCCATAGCGGCCAGAAAACCCATGTAATACATTCGCCAATCGAACACCGATTGCCCGGGTTGCAAGGGGAAGGGATGAGGCGGTGTGCGGGGGATTCTTGCGATCATATAAACGAGGAACACGATTGCAATGCCAAGGATAACGCTAGGCGTTAAAGGCCATGGCGAGCCGGATTTTCTGGTCCCGATCACAATGCACATTACAACGACAAGCGTTCCTGCTGCAAAAGTCCAGAAATAAGCGCTGTTACTCATTAACGCCCTAGCCTGATTTCCCTGAAAAATCGCCGGTTTCGGGAAACCGGGTTGTGAAGGAGCGTTGGCGAGTTGCAGGATCGCAATTGAGACAATAAAGACGATGCCGACAATAACAAGATCTCGGAAAAGGTTAATATCCTTTAACATTATTACGATTACGAGAGGAAGAGCGGCCAGAAGCAACACTTGGTAATTGGTGAGTCCGAGTCCGAATATGAATCCGGTTACGTACAACAATGCGTTAGTCGGCTTGCGCATCCACCGGTATGTCAGTAGAAAAATGATAACTAAAAAGAAAGCATTCAGACTGTATACTTCAACTATGACGGATTGCGACCACATAACCGGACTGAATGCGAAAAGCAGACTGCCGACAACTCCCCCGATCCAGCATATAATGCTGGATCGGTGCGTCAGCTCTTTATCGTCGTTTTGGGCGGCATGGTGAAGCATGTCGGTTCCTGACCTGCAAATGAGCATTGCCGTAATGCCCGCGGCAAGCGCGCCGAATACGGCGGACATCAGCCCGATACTCCATGCCGGATTGGGCTGTCCTCTGTATGGGACGAAGAAGAAAACTTTTGAAAAGATCCATGCCAACATTGTCCAAATCGGATAACCAGGCGGGTGAGGCACTCCAAGATAGTCGCCGGCCACGGCGAGTTCGCCGGAGTCTTCCAATGTTACTGTAGGCGCAAGAGTATATAAATAAACGACGAATGAAAGAATGAAGGCAGCCCAGAACGCAAGCCAGTCAAGTCTTTTGAAGAAACACTCGACCTGCGGTGCTTTGGAAACCGTTTGCAACTCGTTAGATTTGTTTGTCATCGTCTATCCTTGAAACCGGCAACAAATGGAAACATAACACTACTTCGTTCGGCGGGCAAGTAGAAGACAGTTGCAGTATGAGTAAAAAATCGCTGTGAGGCATCAGAATTCAGGTTTCAGATTGACAAAATTCGTGAGCGCGGGGTATTGGCTTGTCTGGATTGACCAAATTGAGGTTATGGACCAGGACTTGGGGAAGATTTGAGCCAATGCATATTATTTCCGCCATGGATTAATAACTCCGCAGGCAAAAGACGGCCACTACGGCTATCGCATACAGAAGGATATTTACAATTGTCGGAATATCCGTGAGCAATATGATTTCAGGGCGGTCGCCTCTCTTGTGTCTGTAGACAATATCAAGGTATCTGAAAATGCCAAACATTACAAATGGAATGGTGAACCCCAGACCTGCCGTTCCGAATTTCTCCTGCGTGCCCGGCGCCAGAGTATAAATGGAATACGAGACTACAGTGGCTGCGCTGACAACGGCAATCAGTTGATCCAGCAGTTTCTCGTCGTATTTCTCGAGGCTGGGACGCTGTTCGTGATTGCCTGCGACATCGGCTTTTTCATGTCGGCGTTTGCATAACGCCAGAAATAAAGCCAGAAGAAAAGCGCACAGCAGCAGCCATGCGGATATGTCAACGTTGAGCACGACTGCTCCGGCAATAGCTCTCAGAACGAATCCGGCAGCGATGACGAATATGTCCAACAACGCTATGTTTTTGAGAAAAGCGCTGTAGATAATCTGAATGGCAACATACGCCAGAGCGACTACGGCAAAACGAAATGATGCCAAATATGCGCCTAAAAGACCGGTGACGATAAGCACAAAGCACATCAACCATGCCGTCTGAATAGTAATTTGTTCGGATGCGATCGGTCTTCTGCACTTTATCGGATGTGCTCTGTCGGCTTTCACATCAAGAATATCGTTTAACAGATAAATACCGCTTGATATGACGCAGAAAAGAAACACAGCTATAATTGCGGTCGGTAAATCGGATTTGAGAGAGACCGATTGGGCAGGATCCCAGAACGCAAAGAAGAATGCGGCCAGTACGACGGCATTTTTTGTCCATTGCGATGGTCGCATAGACAGCAGAATGTTTTTTACCGTGTTCTTCAAATCCGTTTTCTCTATTATGGCCAAGACGATCTCCAATACGGTTTTGCCGATTATCGCGGCGTTGGTTTCTTTTCGATTGGTGTTCTGCGCAATCCGTAACGGAACGCCAGCTTCCACACGATCCAGAACGCTTCCTTGAAAATGCCCGCGTCCATCTTCGAGTAACCTGACCGACGATCCACAAATGTTATAGGAATCTCAGTAATTGTGAAACCTTTCATCCATGCGGTATGGCTCATTTCCACCTGGAACGAGTATCCATTGGAAATGATCATATCCAGATTGATTGCTGCCAGAACTTCGCTACGATAACATTTGTATCCTCCCGTAGGATCAGTAACCGGAAGACCGGTGATGAGCCGCACGTACATGGATGCGGATTTACTGAGAAGAAGGCGTCGCAAGGGCCAGTTGGTTATTCGGATGCCGTTCATATATCTGGAGCCCAGAACCAAGTGGCTGGTTTCCGCGGCCTTGACGAAATTGGGCAATTCGTTTGGATCGTGCGAAAAATCGGCATCCATCTCAAAAATCAGATCGTACCCTTGTTCGAGAGCCCATTTAAAGCCCGTAATGTAGGCTCGTCCCAGGCCGGATTTGCCTTCCTTATGAATAACATGCAGCCGTTTCTCGGTTTTTATCATTTCTTCGATCAACCGGCCTGTGCCGTCAGGCGAGTTGTCATCAACAAACAGAATATGTATATTGGGCAGTACGTGAAAGACGGCTTCAGAAATAGGGCGCACATTTTCCTTTTCATCGTACGTCGGTATGATAATAAGCTGCCTATTCATACAGGATAGTATATGTAGACACCGTTATATTTATCAAGGACTATGTGCTTGAAGAAAACGGTTTGAGGGAAACAGATGAGATATAATATTGTAACGTACGGAGATCCGGTTCTTAGAAAAAAAGCAACGCCGGTGTTGTTGATAGATGACGGCATTCGGCAATTGGCCGCGGACATGCTGGAAACCATGCGCGCTAATCGAGGATTAGGTTTGGCAGCACAACAAATAGGTCGTACAGAGGCGATATGCGTTATTGATTGTACGCCGGTTCAGGATCGGAATGCTCGCGGTGATGCATTGGGCTTTGGCGTTGAGATGCCGTTGATTTTGATCAACCCATCTGTTCTGGTGGTTAGCGGGGAGCAGGTTGATCAGGAGGGTTGTCTAAGTTTTCCAGGAGTGTTTGCGCCGGTGAGCAGGGCAGATGAAACAGTAGTGAAATATCTTGACGAATTCAGCCAGGAAAAAACGATTACATCTAAAGGATTGCTGTCAAGAGCTGTTCAACATGAAGTAGATCATCTTAATGGAGTATTATTCATTGACCGCATGTCTCCTGAACAGCGAGCGGATCTTTCGGAAACATTGAAAAAACTGGCGAAGGTTCACAATGCGTAAAGACAAGATCACGGATATAATTTTGAAAACGGCGCGAGCCATGCAGCATTCAGGCAAGGCAGAAGACGGCTTGGCTTCCACAGACAGAGTAAAGTGGCCGATAACATGCATCGTCGGCCCCGGGCTTGAAGGCGCCATAGCGTGCGAGACGAAAGTAGGCTTTGTAAACGGTGGTGAGGGTTCGCTCATATACCAGGGATACGATATAGTTGATCTTTGCGCGTTCTCGTCGTTCGAAGAAGTGTCATATCTTCTGCTTCATGGGCAACTGCCGACACGAAGCCAATTCAAACGTTTCAATAACAAGCTTGTAGAGTGTCGTTTTCTGCCCAACACGCTGAGAATGATGATGAGTATGAGAGTTGAAGAGCTTCATCCCATGGCGGCTTTGCGGTTCGGCGAAAACCTGATGCGTCAGAGGAGGACATGGCGCGATAGTGAATCAGCTCGTCCGAGTCCTGAAGATGCGATTGCCGCAGATGAAGATTCTATCGCGATGGAGACTCGTCCCAGAGGCGAGGAACATGCAATATATGAATTCAAAACTCACAAACAGGCAAGGCCTGAAGATGCGCGGAAGATCAGCGACGATGCGACGAGCATGGAGGCATGCGCATACCTTATTTCTGGCATGGCAACGCTCACCGCGGCAATAGCGAGAATTCGCGCCAACCGGATGCCGATAGAGCCTGATCCGAGTTTGAGCCACGCGGCCAACTTCCTGTACATGATGACCGGAAAACGACCATCACCGGAAGAAGAACGTATTATGGACGTTGCATTGATTCTGCACGCTGATCATGGAATGAACGCAAGCACGTTTTCATCCATGGTAGTTGCTTCAACATTGTCCGACATCTATTTTTCCATCGGAGCCGGACTTGCCGCGCTCAACGGTCCTCTGCATGGTGGCGCGAACGAGCAGGTTGTGCACGTTTTGAGAGAGATAGGGGGCGAAGAAAACGTAGTGGGCTGGTATGAAAGAGCGCGAAAGAAAAACGCGAAAATTCCGGGTTTCGGGCATCGGGTATACAAAACCTATGATCCGCGCGCTGTTATTCTGAAGCCGTTACTGGATTTTGTGGCCGGAAATAACGAAGAAGTATTGCCGTTGATCAAGACCGCGCGCATGCTTGAGAAATTGGTCGTTGAGGATTTGGGCAAGGAAAAAAAGATCTTTCCCAATGTTGATTTTTACTCCGGCTTGATCTATTCATGTCTGGGAATTCCGGAAGAAATGTTTACTCCTATATTTGCTGTGAGCAGAGTAGCGGGTTGGACGGCGAGAGTGCATGAGTATCTCAAGAACAACCGAATATTTCGCCCGCGTGCCATGTATATCGGCGAATTCAATAAGAAATATATACCTGTTCGGGGCCGGGATAGTCGAAAGCGAAGACACCGCAGATCCGCTGTGAAGAGCCGTTAACCGGAACATTGCGTCAATGCTAATAATATCCGCCGGAACCGCCGCCATGCTTCGCTGATGTTTCCCGTCAGTCTGACCCGTTTATTTCGCGAAGGATTGCATGCGTGTGGGATAAGATGTTGTGAAACTGGCCTTGATTGGCCTGAACTTGTGTAATATGCGGGTTAACTGCTTGTTCGTTTTAGAAATTCCTTGGCGAATTTCATGTATGACCGCGCACCGGACGAGTGCTTGTCATATGTGATCACTGGTTTGCCGAAACTCGGAGCTTCGCTTAATCGCACATTGCGCGGAATGATTGTTCGGTAGACTTTCTTTGCGAAGTGTCTGCGGACCTCTCGAATGACTTCCGACGCAAGTCTGGTTCTTGCGTCGTACATCGTCATAAGTATGCCCTCTATCTCTATGCGTGGATTAGCCTTGCTTTCCCGCAACTGGTGGATCAACCGGTTGATTACGCTCAAGCCTTCCAGTGCGTAGTATTCGCATTGAATAGGCACCACCATGCAGTCTGCTGCAGTGAGAGCGTTCATTGTGAGAATTCCGAGCGAAGGCGGACAGTCCACGATAATGTAGTTGTACCTGTTCGTTTCCAAAACCGGCGCGATAAGCGTGCTGAATCGGTGCAAATAACCGTCCATTCTGGCGACATCCACCTCTGCGCCTGCCAGATCAAGTTCGGATGGAACGAGATCCAGGTTTTTAATACCTGTTGGCTTGATAGTTTCCATCATTGTGCCTTCACCGAGTAACGCTTCGTACAAACTGGCGCGGGTTTCAACTTCCACACCGAGCCCACTCGTTGCGTTGGCTTGCGGATCAAGGTCAACAATCAGCACTTTTTGATTAAGGTCGGCCAAACAAGCTGCGAGATTGACGGCTGTTGTGGTCTTGCCCACTCCGCCTTTTTGGTTGGCAACAGCCACAACTTTTGTGTTCGATTCGTTGCGCGCATTTTCGATGGTCAGCAAATCATCCGCCAATGGATGGCTTTCTTCGAGCGCAATACCTGCATTTCCCTGCGAAGCCGTATTGGACGCCCCCGCGCCGTCAATCATACCGGTTTGTCTTGCATACTCAAATATACCACCGGCTGCTACAACCGGAGCGACTGCGCCTAATGGTTCCAATTTGAATTTGTATCCGGTCTTGATATGTTTAAGAACGCCTTCATCCAGCAGGATTTCCACATCATCACCGGTGGCGAACACATCGCACAGCCGACCTTTGCTTTCAAGCGGATACAGTTCGCCTGTTGCAACGCAGTTGCGAAAAAAAATCCGAGCGTATGATTCTGCGACCACAGCCTTTACACCGGCTGCGCCAAGCGCTATGGGAGCGTGTTCCCTTGATGAACCGCATCCAAAGTTTCGCCCCGCTATGATCACGCTATATTCCGAATCGGCCCGACCCGGTTTTACAAACGGTTCGAAAGTGTCCGGCAAACCGGAAAGCGCATAAGAGCCGAGCTTCCTGTACTCTTCAGGAATAGTTGGAACCAGATTCAGGTGTTCGGCTGGTATGATTAGATCTGTGTCAATGTTGTCATTTAAGACATATGCCTTGCCGGTGATCTTGTCGGGTTGCTCTTTCATTTTACATGAACTCTCGGGGATCGGTTATATGTCCGTTAATTGCCGATGCCGCAACCGTCATCGGCGATGCCAGGTAGATAGATGCATTCTTGGAACCCATGCGGCCTATGAAATTGCGGTTGGTGGCGCTGATAACCACCTCATTGCCCGATGTCCTGCCCAGTGTGTCGGGCGGGCCACCGAGGCATGCAGCGCACGAAGGTGGCGCTACATCATTACAGCCAGCACTCTTGAAAATATCCAGAAGTGTCTCGCCGCCTATTTGTTCCGTTGCCAGATTTTGCGCCACTTCCGTTGTTGATGGTACCAGAAACGTTTCTATTTTTACTCTATGTCCTTTCAGCACTGCGGCGGCCAGCCTGAAATCCGTCAATTTACCGCCCGTGCATGAGCCGATGTACGCGCGGTCCAGCTTTACATCGGCTCGTTCAGAAGCGGGCGCGTAGTTCGCCGGCAAATGCGGTTCCGCCACGCAGGGAACAAACGACGACACGTCATAATCGAATTCCTTCTCCACCTTCGCGCCTGGATCTCCGTAAACAGCTTCAAATTCTTCCTGGGTTCGTTCGCGGACATATTCGATGGCCTTTGAGTCAGGTTCAATGATTCCATTTTTGGCTCCAGCCTCAATGGCCATGTTGCATATTGTCATTCGCTCCTCGATATTCAGTTCGGAAATTGCGTCCCCCCTGAACTCCATAGCGCAATATGTGGCGCCGTCAACGCCGATATCTCCTATTATGCGCAAAATGATGTCCTTTCCTGAAATATACTTTGGAACGGACCCGTTCAGGTTAAACCGCAGAGTCTTTGGAACTTTGATGAGCAGTTTGCCGGTTCCCATCACAAACCCGGCATCGGTATTGCCGATCCCGGTTGCGAACGCGCCGAGCGCGCCGTGTGTGCAAGTATGGGAATCTGTTCCGAATATTATTTCGCCCGGCCGCACGTGTCCTTCCTGAGGCAGCGCAACATGACAAACGCCTTTGTAGTTCGAAGTGCCGGGATCATAGTAGTTTGAAATTGCCTGTTCTTTGACAAATTCGCGCAGTATATCCACGTTCCGATGAGCCTTCTCGTCGGATGTAAAAATATAATGGTCAGGTATGATTATAACTCGATCGGGATCCCATACTTTTGCGTCCTTGCCGAACTCGCGTTTGAAAACGCCTATTGTTCCCGGACCACAAACATCGTGAGTTAATAGAATATCGGCGTCAACCCAGATATTTTGTCCGGGACTGACTTTTCTTTCTCCCGATGCGTGTGCGAGAATCTTTTCTGTTACAGTTGAC
>JAFGTH010000120.1 GCA_016934225.1 Lentisphaerota bacterium
AGATCGCGCGACGATCGTACACCTGATCACAGGCGTTGCCGAAACTCGCGAGGCTGCGCTGGCCCTTATTGACAAATATCACGACCGCCACTTTGTGGACCGCGCATTTGATATGGCCTGGTCGCATAGCCAGGTTATTATGCGGCAGCTCAACGTGACAGAGGCCGAAACGCAGCTATACGGACGGTTGGCGGGTTCCATATTTTTTGCGCATGCACGTCACCGCGCGTCGCCTAGTATCATTGCAAAAAACCGGTTGGGCCAAAAGGGGTTGTGGCGTTTCGGAATCTCAGGCGATTTGCCTATTATGCTCCTTCGGATAGGCGATATCAAACGAATGGATCGTGTGCATGACGCGTTACGTGCTCATGTTTACTGGCGTCTGAAAGGACTTATCGCCGATCTGGTCATTCTGAATGAGGATTACTCCGGTTATCGAGCCGTACTCAACGAACAGATTATGGCTGCTATCACTGCCGGACCGGACGCTGATATGCTTGATAAGCCGGGCGGAGTTTTTATTCGCCGTAGTGATATTTTACCCGAGGAAGACTGCATTTTGCTGCAGACGGTTGCTCGCGTTGTGCTTGCGGATACCGCCGAGACGTTACAGGAACAAGTAGACCGCCGCGTGCCGCCACGCAGATTGCCGCCGGCCTTTCGTCCAAGTTTAACGGAGTCGCAGGAGCGAGTATCTGCCAGGTTGCGCCAGCGTGAACGGATTTTTGAAAATGGTTTAGGTGGATTCACACCGGATGGCAGGGAATATGTGATTTTGCTCGAGCCGGGGCAAACTACCCCCGCGCCCTGGGCTAACGTTATTGCCAGTCCCCGCATTGGAACCATAGTTAGCGAGAGCGGAGGCATGTATACTTGGGCCGGAAACGCGCATGAATTCCGAATTACCCCTTGGTACAATGATCCGGTCACGGATGCGAGCGGCGAGGCTGTCTATCTTCGCGACGAGGAAACCGGGCGATTCTGGTCGTTAACTCCTTTGCCTGCGCCCGGCCGTTCGGGCACCGTATGTCGGCACGGGTTCGGCTATAGCGTATTTGAACACGACGAGTCTGGCGTGTTCACGGAAGCATGGGTGTACGTGGCGATGGACGCTCCAGTAAAGTTTGTGGTGGTCAAAGTTCGAAATCATTCCGGTCGCATGCGCCGTTTGTCATTAACGGCGTTCTTCGAACTTGTTCTAGGCGAATGGCGTCACGGCAATGCGATGCATATTATTACGGAAACCGATCCACAGACTGGCGCGATTTTTGCACGAAATTCGTACAGCCGCGAATTTGCCGATTGCGTAGTCTTCGCCAGTTGCAGCGAATTGGAAAGATCGGTTACCGGCAGTCGCGCCGAGTTCCTTGGGCGCAACGGCGATTTTGCCGATCCTGCCGCGATGCATCGCACAAGGCTTTCCAATGTAACTGGAGCAGGTTTTGATCCCGGCGCAGGCATGCAAACCACAATTGGATTAGCCGACGGACAGTCACGCGACATTGTTTTCATACTTGGCGCAACCGATAACGCTGAGGAAGCGCACATGTGCGTGACTCGTTTCGGCGGCCCGGCCGGCGCACGGGACGCGCTTGAGGAAGTATGGGCGCATTGGAATCATACGCTCGACAGCGTGTATGTAGAAACGCCTGATACTGCTACCAATGTTCTTGTTAACGGTTGGTTGTTGTACCAGGCATTGTCGTGTCGTTTATGGGGGCGCAGCGGCTATTACCAATCCGGAGGCGCTTATGGGTTTCGCGATCAGATTCAGGATGCCATGGCGCTTGTGCACACCGCGCCGTATGTGCTACGCGAACAATTATTACTTTGCGCGGCGCATCAATTCAGGGAAGGGGACGTACAGCATTGGTGGCATCCCCCGGGTGGCGCTGGTGTGCGCACTCATTTCTCGGACGATTTTCTGTGGTTGCCTCAAGCCGTTGTCCGCTATATCCAGACTACCGGCGATACAGGCGTACTCGACGAATCGGTTCCGTTTCTCGAGGGACGCCCTGTCAACGTTGACGAAGAGTCTTACTATGAGGAACATGCGCACGCTTCTGAAACCGGAACTCTCTACGAGCATTGTGTTCGGGCATTGCGCCGTGGCTTACGTTTTGGGTTACATGGGTTGCCCCTGATAGGTTGCGGTGATTGGAACGACGGCATGAGTCTTGTTGGGAGCAATGGCAAAGGCGAAAGTGTATGGCTTGCTTGGTTCCTTCAGGATGCATTGGTCCGGTTTACGGAAGTTGCACGATTGCGCGGCGACGCGCCGTTCGCGGACTTCTGTGATAAACAAGCAATTTCATTGCTTGAACGTATTGAAGCGACCGCTTGGGATGGAGCATGGTACCGTCGCGCGTATTTTGACGACGGCACCCCGCTTGGTTCGGCGGAAAACGACGAATGCCAAATTGATTCACTTAGCCAAAGTTGGGCAGTTATTTCCGGCGGCGCTCAGCCGGAGCGGGCGCGGCAGGCTATGGAATCCGTAGTCAAATATCTTGTGCGACGCGATGACGGATTAATCCGGCTCTTTACGCCTCCTTTTGATCTTAGTGACATGGAGCCAGGCTATATTAAAGGTTACCCGTCTGGCATGCGCGAGAACGGCGGTCAATATACACATGGCGCCATATGGTCGGTCATGGCCTTGGCCTTGCTTGGCGAACATGACCGAGCGTGGAATTTGTTTCGGATGCTGAATCCTATTCTTCATAGTGACACGGTCGAAAATATCAAGCGCTACCGTGTAGAACCCTACGTTATGGCTGCTGACGTGTACAGCATTGCGCCGCATATCGGCCGCGGCGGATGGACTTGGTACACAGGCGCCGCCGGTTGGATGTACCGGCTTGCCGTTGAGGTT
The DNA here is from genome assembly GCA_016934225.1 of Lentisphaerota bacterium. Lineage (GTDB taxonomy): Bacteria > Verrucomicrobiota > Kiritimatiellia > UBA8416 > JAFGTH01 > JAFGTH01. Next base: position 2,876 of record JAFGTH010000120.1, read on the forward strand.
TTACTTGGAGTCGAATTACATAACGATCACTTGCGATTAACCCCGCGTTTACCGTCCGATAATTGGAGCTCATATAGCATCCGTTACCGCTACCGCGAAACTACCTATCACATTAACGTGCGCAAAAGCGATGATTTGCCGACTGGCGCCGGTATCTGCATTGTCATGGATGATATCGAGCAACCGGACAACCGAATTCAGTTATGCGACGATCGCCATGATCATTACGTCAATGTAGCCATAAGTCATTAGCGTTGGATTTTGAGGCCGATCCTTCGTTACGTGATCTTTACGAAATTCCATACACATCCTGAAACCAATGTGTTGCCATGACTTAATTTGCCGCATATTTTGTTTTGTGTAATAAAACCGGCAGAAGATACTTCCCTCGCGACGTCTTCCGCCGTGAGGTTTTTAAAATGACCTTCGGCGTCATCTTCAGCAACGTGTTTCGGGTAAATCGACAGGAATCCGGAATTTTTCAGTACGCGCGCAACCTCTTTATAAAGTGCGCTGCGTGAAATTTCAGGGATCATATGAAGAACATCATAGATGAGAAGCGCGTCAATTGATTGATCCGGGAGATTTATGCCGGTATCGCTTGTTGTTTCAATGGTAATGATGTTGCTTGCGTCTCGAACCGCGCTTTTTTTCTGTAATTCCACCAGAGCCTCTGCATTTTTATCAAGAGCGTAAACAGTTCCGCCGGCGCCGACCAGAATGGCGGCCGGTATGGCGTAGTGGCCTATACGCGCGCCAAAATCCGCAACGGTGTTTCCTTTTTGAATTCCTATGCGCTTCAGAAAGTGAACGCCCTCTTCGCTTTCCCATCTTTCCATCTCATTCATGATTTTTGCTTTCAACCTCCGCACGATACGAAGAAACAAACCGGGTCGCATTAATCTGATCAATGCTGATGCGAGTGTGTTTTTTTGAGAAGAAAAAATTCGCAAGACCTTTGTTATTGTCGGCATTTTCCTGTTCGTTTCTCAGGCGCGACGCAGTATTTATAATCCGCATATTTCATGAAGGATTGCATCCATTTGCTCTGCGCTTTGCTCCGCGATTTTGCGTTCTGTTATAAAGTAGCGCTTTAGGCGGTCAATCAGTCCTTTTTTGTCGTCGTCGGTTTCGAAGTGTCGCAGTAAGCTTTTCGCCCATTCGGTGTTTTTCGCAACCTGCATGGGAATGCGTTCGCTGTCGTGACGCACGGCTTCTTGAGGGCATACATCATGGCATTTACCGCAGCGTATGCATTCATTTTCATCAATTATGGCAACTTGATTATCTATGGAAATTGCTCCGACTGGACATTCCTCGACGCATACACCGCATGCCACACAGTCTTCTGCTTTAATCCAGGGCATTGGGGGATCCCCCTTTTTTGTTTATGTTTTCAATGTGTTGACAATGTTCAATTAGCAGACTAATGTTCATGATATAGAACATCAAGAATTTTTTGGATCGCCGGGTGATAAAATGTGGTCGAATAGGCATGGCAACGCAGAAGTTGTTGATGTGACAGGAATAATGCCGGCAGGATAAAATTGAGTTGGAATGATTAATTGTTGAATAGCCTTGCCGGTTTGTTGGTGATCATGATTATATTGTTCAGCGGTTTCTAACGGCCGAAAAATAAAAAAGGAGAATGAGGACATGGCAAGTGTATTGGAATTAGATGACGGCAACTTTTCAGAAACTATCAAAACTGGTGTTACGCTGGTGGATTTTTGGGCGCCTTGGTGCGCGCCATGCATGATGCAGGGCCCGATTGTGGAGGGTGTCGCAAAAAAAGTGGGCAGTAAGGCCAAAATCGCGAAGGTCAATGTTGACGAGGCTCAACAAGCCGCCAACGAACTGGGTATTCGCGCCATACCGACCGTCATTTTGTTTAAAGACGGAAAACCGGTACAGCAATTTGTTGGTGTAACACAGGAGAAAGCGTTGATGTCGGCTATTGACGAGGCTCAGTAGACACTGTATCTGGAGTTTTGTATATTCTTTGAATAGAGATTTACAACTTCTCGTTCTCGGCAATAAGCAGGAACAATTTAACAGGAGATGCATCCCGCCCAAAATTATCGTTACTAACAGACAATCTTCAATCAATTTAACAACAGATAGCGATATTGATTGAAGTAAGGCGGTGAGGAAGGTAGGAGGGTCAAATGAAAAACACGGAACTTAAAATAACATTTCAACCCAGTGGGCGTAGTGTGTTTGCTTTGCCGGGCACGTTGTTGATGGAAGCTGTCGGGCGGACAGGTATTGCGCTGCAAACCCCTTGCGGTGGGCGGGGAACATGCGGGAAGTGCCGCGTCAGAATTCTGGACGCGCAGGCTCATTGTCCGCCTTCAGCTGCTGACAAACGCATGCTTTCGGAAGAGCAAATACAACAGGGCTATCGTCTTGCCTGTCAGGCCTACATTAATCATTCCATGACAGTTGAAATTCCTCCGGAATCTCAATTTGGCGCCGCTCAACAGATACTCACAACTCATACCGGTCGAAATACCATATTGAATTCGGTTATAAGGAAACAATATTTTTGTCTCCAAGCTCCCACCATTCAAGATGCCGTATCGGATGCCTCGCGCTTAAAGGCAGTGATCGGAAATGTTGCAATTCCGTTTCATCTTCTTTTGAAATTATCGGCATTCTTGCGTACAAACAATTGGACGGGAACAGCCGTTGTGGCCGGCAATCGGCTTATTGGACTGGAAGTCGGTGATACTTCACAAGAATCTTATGGTGTGGCTTTTGATCTTGGCACGACGACGTTGGTTGGCGCTCTATTTGATCTTAAAACGGGAGAAGAAAAAACGGTTTTATCCGCGATCAATCCTCAGGTTGGATTTGGAGATGATGTAATCTCCCGCATCTCGCGGGTTCGCGAGATGCGTGGAGCACTGACGGAAATGCAGCAGGCGGTCGTCAAGGCCATCAATTCGGTTATAAAAGGCCTTGTCGAACAAGTTGGTGTTAACACGCGGCATATTTACGAAGCAGTTATAGCCGGTAATTCCACAATGCAGCAAATCTTATGCGGGCTGGATCCGTCGGCGCTGGGCGAAGTGCCTTTTGTTCAGACGTTTGACAATGCGTTGACGATACCGGCGCAATCATTGGGACTGGCTATCAATAAAGGAGGCGAAGCTTTTATCTTTCCGCAGATTGGTGGCTTCGTCGGCGGCGATACTGTTGCGGGAATGTTGGCAGCCGGTCTGGAAAATCCCAAGAAACCTGTGTTGTTGGTTGATATTGGAACCAACGGTGAAATAGTTCTCGCCTATAACGGAAAGCTCCAAGCAACGTCTACGGCGGCAGGTCCGGCGTTTGAAGGGGCGCGAATTGTTCAGGGCATGCGAGCAACGGCCGGAGCTATCGAAAAAGTGGTTATCGGAGATGATGTCTCGCTTAATATAATCGGCAATACACGTCCTATTGGACTTTGCGGCACGGCCCTGATTGACGCAGTGGCCGAATTACTGCGCAAGGGAATAATAGATGAAACCGGCCGTATTCTTCCGCCTGACGAGGCGCCGTCCGGTTTGTCAGAGCAACTTCGACGACGTTTAATTTCGATGAACGGTCATACGAACTTCCTGCTGGTACCGGCAAATGAAGCTGCGTCTGGGGAGCCGATTTATCTATGGCAAAAAGACGTTCGGGAGCTTCAGCTTGCCATGGGCGCGATTCGGGCAGGAATTAATATCCTTTTGCGTCGTGCCGGGCTGGAGTCGGCCGATCTTGGCAGTGTGCTTTTAGCCGGCGCTTTCGGCAATTTCATTCGGAGAAGCAATGCGCGACGTATAGGATTATTACCTCAGATTCCGTGTGAGCGGATTCATTTCATTGGTAATGCATCTTTATTTGGCGCCAAACTGGCGTTACTTTCGTCTGATGAACGCGCTCGTGCCGAACGTTTGCGACGCGGCACTGAACACGTTGATCTTTCGCTGGACGCTGAGTTTCAAACGGAATTCGGTATGGCGATGATGTTTCCGGACGGTGATATTGATGCATGTCTGGAAAGGCCGGTTAAATAAAGGATTCTCCTTTTTGTGGCGAGGAATTTTCCCGATGGATGAATCATTGTCCATGGGTATAAAATAACGGTTCTCGTTTACAGTTTCTTGTTTGTAATGGTTTAATCGGCGTTGATAAAATATTTGTGAGTTGAGGCGATGAAATCTCGTTTAAGATCATCGTTTCATTTTATGAATCTATAATTGTAAATCAGAAAGGGAGAGTATAATGGAAGATGTAGTGATTATTGGAACAGGGCCGGCAGGCCTGTCGGCTGCTGTTTATGCGGCCAGAGCAGATTTAAAGCCGTTGGTCATAGAAGGTACAACGCCGGGAGGGCAATTGGTCGTATCGTATGAAGTCGAAAATTATCCCGGCTTTCCTGAGCCGATATCGGGCATGGATCTGATGGAATTGTTCAAGAAACAGGCTGTTCGCTTTGGCGCGAAATTTTTGGCTGGAGACGTTACGGCCGTAAAAGCCTTGGATGGCGACTATTTATTGAATCGAGGCACGGAAACTATCGAAACCCGAACCGTGATTATCGCGACGGGCGCGCTTGCGCGCCGGTTGCCTATTCCATCAGAGGCGAAATTCTACGGCAAAGGTGTTTCCGGATGCGCCACATGTGACGGCGCTTTTTTCCGAAACCGGGATGTGATTGTGGTCGGTGGCGGCAATACTGCTATGGAGGACGCCATCTTTTTGACCCGATTTGCAAAAACCGTCACGATCGTGCATCGTCGCGAGTATTTGCGAGCGGCCCCAATCGAGGTTGAAAAGGCTAGAAGCAACCCCAAAATTCAGTGGATGATACCATGGGTCATTGAAGAAATTACCGGAGATCAACTTGTTACTGGCGCGACTCTTCGGCACACAGAAACCGGTGAGACGCGGCATGTTGCCTGCGATGGAATTTTTGTTGCAATCGGACATGACCCGCAAACGGAAATTTTCCGACATTTGGTGAAATGCGACAAACAGGGATTTATAAAGGTGCAGCCTTGGTCTGCACACACGTCGGCATTGGGCGTTTTCGCCTGCGGCGATGTATGTGATCCGGTATACAAACAGGCAGTGGTCGCGGCAGGTACAGGATGTATGGCCGCCCTTGATGCCCAGAAATATTTGGAATCCAAATGATAAAGCAATACAACGTGGAAAAAGCTGGAAAGCACACCATTTTATGAATTCAAATTTGAGTGAATACGCAACAGGTTGTCATCTTTTGGATGGCGCTTGGGGCACGGAACTGGAACGCCGCGGACTGCTTTCTGGAAAGATTCCGGAATTGTTGAATGCCGACCATCCTGGTGTTATCGAGGACATTGCGCGAAGCTATGTTGAGGCGGGAAGCGAAATTATTCTGACAAATACATTTGGTGCAAACCGGTTTGCGTTGGAGCGATATGCCGCATCGGAACGTGTTGAAGAACTGGCAACCGCCGGTGTTAATATCAGTCGTAGAGCGGCTGGCACGAAAGCAAAAGTTTTTGCTTCAATCGGACCGACTGGCAGAATTGTTATGATGCAGGAAATTAGCGCAGAACAATTTAAGGAGGCCTTTACTGAAACACTGTCAGCTCTCCAAAAAGCCGGACCGGATGCGGTCGTTTTAGAGACCTTTACCGAGCTTGAAGAACTGAAGTTGGCTTTGCAGGTGGTGAAAGACTATTGCAATATTCCTGTTGTGGCATGCATGAGCTTCAGCGCCGGACAGGATGGCACGGCTACGATTATGGGCAACAGTCCGGAGGAACTGGTTCAAGTCGCCGAAGAATACGGAGCGGCGGCAATTGGCGCGAATTGCGGCATAGGTCCTGACATTTATCTTACAGTTGCGCGGCGTCTGCGGACCGCTACTGCGTTGCCGATCTGGATTAAGCCAAACGCCGGTTTGCCTAAAATAGATGCCGACGGCAGAACGAAATATCCTCTCGGGCCTGATGCATTCGCCTCTTATGTTCCTCATCTTGTTGAAGCCGGGGTGAGTTTCCTGGGCGGATGTTGCGGCACGACGCCGGATCATATTAGGGCAATAAAAAAAGCTCTAAATAACAGTTCCGCGAATAGGTGAATACAATAAATAAACCTGGCTGGAAAAATTGAACACATTAGGCCATGAGAACCCAAACTATTTTAAGCCTTTTCGATTGATGGAAAGCGCAGACTCAATCAATTTATGAATATTCTAACATCTTGGGTTAAAATACAATTTGAAAGGCATTAGCCATGAATATTCTGGTGTCAGCAATTAAACATGCTCTTATGATCACTGGGTTTGTAGGCGTCATGATGCTCGTAATCGAGTACATCAACGTATTGACACAAGGCCAATGGCAAAAAAAATTAAGTCAAAAACATTGGGGGCAATATGTGCTGGCGGCTTTTCTCGGTGTGACGCCGGGATGCCTGGGCGCTTTTGCTGTTGTGGCCATGTATTCCCACCGCAACCTTTCGATTGGTGCAGTTGTGGCTGCTATGGTCGCTACTACCGGAGACGAATCATTTGTGATGTTTGCCATGATTCCGAATGTGGCTTTGCCGCTACATGCGATTTTATTCTTTCTTGGAATTGTTTCGGGCGCTCTTACGGATAGCATTTTAGGCCGGCGGCTTACTGCCAGGTTATCGTGCGAAACCGATTTCAGCATACATGAAGAACAATGTATCTGTTTCCCTCGCAAACAA
>JAFGTH010000121.1 GCA_016934225.1 Lentisphaerota bacterium
AATCAAATTTGTTTAAAAATACGAAGTAGCAACCTTTTATACAAGAAAAAAACGCGACACCCTTGAAATGATTCAGAAGCGACCATTATCATCATGTCAGGGTCACTCGCTCGACTTTATGCTGGAATCATGTAATGGACTCGATGCTCTGAAATCAACAACGTTCAGTTGAAGATTCGCGCGCCCCATGTATGTATTGCGTTCGAGATGAAATGCAATATCCAATTCGACTGGCGGCAGATTCCGATTACCCATGTCAAAGGCTATCGCATCCATCATTGTGCCTCCTGATCCGACGCTCAACTTCAGATGTTGCCTGTTTGCGCCAACCAGTCGCGGACATCCGATTACTTTGACGTTTTTGACTGCAAACACAGGTGATTCATTTTCCGCGCCGAACGGACGAAGCTTTTCGATTGCGTCAAAGAGTATCTCATCGGCATCTCCCAATCTGGATAACCATGCGTCAATAGTAATTGGTTTTCGACGATATTGGCTCGGAAACGCCAGTGAGCATACCGCGTTAAATTTGGCTTGAAACTCCTCGTATTTTTCACGCCGAATTGTCAGACCGGCGGCCATTTTATGCCCGCCAAATTCAACGAGCAGTTCGGAACATGCTCCCAGCATGTCGAGCATGTTGATGTTTTCTATACTCCGACAGGAACCGCGCCCAACGCCGGAATTATCGAACGCTACAACGACTGCCGGGCAAAAGTATGTTTCGCAGATGCGTGATGCAACAATTCCAATGGTTCCAATGTGCCATCCATCACCACCTACAACGATTCCCGACCGTTTGTCTGTTGGCAACAAATCAACCTGACTCAGCGCCTCTTCACAGATAATGTCTTCAGTACGCCTGCGTTCTATATTTGCGCTGTCCAGTACCGCCGCCAGTTCGAACGCACGGTCAATGTTCGATGTCAGGAGAAGTTCAAGCGCGCTATCTGCATGCCCCATTCGGCCCACGGCATTTATTCTCGGCGCGATAAGAAAGCTGATTTGTCGTGCCGTGATCGGCGTATTAGGAACCTTGGCGATTTCTCTGAGCGCTTTGAATCCAGGTCTTTGTGAGCTGTCAAGCCTGTACATGCCATGTTTCACTAGAACACGATTTTCGTTCCGCAAAGAAACTACGTCGGCAATTGTGCCCACGGCAACCAGGTCCAACATGTTTCTGAGATCAATATTTGACACTTCGGGGCGGTTATTTGCCATGCCCTGCTTTACGATTGCATGACAAAGTTTGAATGCCACTCCCACGCCCGCAAGCTGTGCCGCCGAATGGTCGCCGCCAACTTTGGGGTTGACTATCGCAAGCGCCTTCGCAGGTTTCCCGGATGGTTCGTGATGATCGGTAATAATAACATCAAGGTCATCTGCAAGCGGATCGGATGGCCAATCAATGGCAGCTGTGCCACAGTCAACGGTGATAATCAGCGACGGAGAATAGTCGGTAATGCATTGCGCCAAAGTTTTAGTAGTAAAGCCGTATCCGTCGGTCATGCGGTTGGGAATGAACGTTTCGATGTTGCCGCCAAGACTGCGCAAGACCAAAGTCATCAGCGCTGTGGCAGTTACGCCGTCGGCATCGTAGTCACCATGCACGACAATGCGTTCGTTACGATCAATCGCTTTCCAGATACGATCAACTGCTGCAGCCATATCCGGAAGAATGAAAGGATCGGGCAAGGAGCTCAATCTTGGAGTCAGGAATGCGTCCGCGTCGGACGCATTGTCAATACCGCGACCTACCAATACTTGTGCTATCGGCAGAGGCAAGCTCAATTTATCGGCTATATTTTTCGCTTTCCGGTTGTCGGCATCGGGAGTAATCCATTCGGACAACAAACTGCTCATTTCCGTTGTTGATTCCCGCTCCCCATATCCGGAGTCTTGTTTCTGTGCCAAAGCAAAACAATTGGCGTAGCTATAAATACCGACGAATACGTTCCAACGATCACGCCTATACAAAGCGCTAAGGCAAAGTCGTTGATCGCTCCTCCGCCAAATACGAGCAACATAACAACCGCGATCAACGTTGTAACAGATGTCAATATAGTGCGGTTGAGTGTCTGATTGATGCTGATATTGCAGACTTCCGAAAAGGTTTTATTCCGTATCAAACGTATGTTTTCCCTAATCCTGTCAAATACGACAATCGTATCGTTCACCGAATATCCGACAATAGTTAACAGTGCCGCAATAATGGGGAGACTTAGCTGGCGTCCGAACAGGGTGTAGATCCCGACGGTAACCAAAACGTCATGCCCAAGCGCGATTATAGCCCCGAGCGCAAAGCCGAATTTAAACCGGATCGAAATGTAGATAATGATTCCAATAAGTGCAATTGCAATTGCTTTTATGGCCTTCGTTTGCATTTCTATTCCGACCTGAGGATCAACTTTGTGCTCCTGTGCAACGACAAATTCGGCAGACGGAAAGTCACGCGTCAGGATTTCGGTTACCGCGGAATCTTTATCGAAGGTTGTTTTGACGTGAAGATATTCCTTTGTACTCGGCTGCATTTCGCGCTGATATTGAATCTGCACGTTTTTAATGTTGTTTGCATCGAGCGTTGCGCGCAATTTTTCCACGCTTGGCCGAGCATTTTGATTAAAAGTGTATACAAGCGATGTGCCGCTCACGAAATCAATGCCCAAAATATCTTTGCCTCGATACGCCATAAATACGCATGATCCGATAATTATCGCGAGAGACAAGAATGCTGCAATTCTTCGTTTTCCAACGAAGTCAATTGTTGTGACTCCTAGGAAAGAAAACATTTTTAGTGTCTCCAACTTGAAAACCGAAACAAACACACCAAATATCAGCTTGGTCACGACAATTGCCGTAAACATGCTAATCAGAATTCCTGCGCACAACGTTACCGCAAAACCTCTTATGGACCCCGAACCGACAATGAAAAGTATGACGCCAGTCAAGAGCGTCGTTATATTAGCGTCTATGATGGTCGAGAAGACGCGTGTGTACCCTGCAGTGATACTGGCCCAAAGGCGCTTGCCCGATTCTAGTTCCTCGCGAATGCGCTCGAAGATTAAAACATTCGCGTCCACAGCCATGCCAACTGTTAATAGAATTCCTGCTATACCTGGAAGGGTCAATACAGGGAGAACGAACGGATTGCTGCTTGCCCCTCTTGTTCCAAGTGTGGTTCCGAGGAATCCGGCGGCAACGACCATGCCGAGCGGAAGAAGCAGAATGTTCAGAACAAGCGCGATATTTGCCACCACGCCGGCAACAAGATAGTAAACCGACATGAAGGCCAGAACACCGATTGCGCCAAGAATAATTGCCCGCATTCCGCTTCGTATTGAGTCCCTGCCCAATGACGGGTCAACTTCGAATTTCTCCACGATTGCCACCGGCGCCGGTAATGAGCCTGTTCGCAGTACCATTGCAAGTTTGTCGGCCTCATTGCCGGGGAATTGACCTGTAATCTGGGCTTTTCCGCCGTGTATGGGTTCGATAATCGTCGGAGAAGAATAAACCACATCATCCAATACAACTGCGAGTCGCCTGCCGATCTCGGAATCCATGTTCTTCGGGCCATTGGGCGCATAGTCAGTAGTAACGGCTGCAAAACGACGCGCACCTTCTTTATTGAATTCCAGAGCCACATAACGTTGTCCAAGTGAACCAAAGTCGCCTACTGCGTTCTTTAGAATATTGCCGCTGAATTCTTGTCTTGTTTTTACGCAACATGGCACATACAGATCTTCGCCAATTTCCTGAACGTAGCGGCGCTCTCTCATGAACGTATGGCCGGTTGGTGGGCGCACAGATCCCGTCATTGGCGCAAATTTGCCTGACTCCACTCCCTCTATGATTGATTGGGGATCCCGTTTATAATAGTTGTTTTCTCCTATGGAGACAATCTTGTAGCCGGACGGCGCTATGCCATGAACAAATAATTTATTTGAAAGCTCTTCATTTTTTTCGTGCACCAGGTGAAAAGACAGAAATGCCACGCGTTGAATGCTTTCCACCGCATCGCGGCGTTTCTTTTCGTCGGCGCCCGGTAATTGGACTACAATTCGATTACTGCCGCGTTCCGGATAAATAATAGGCTCAGCAATTCCAAGGCCATCCACTCTGTTTCGGATAACAGTCAGCGCTCGTGACTGTGCATCGCTCATGGCGTCTTTGACTTGTAGCTGCAGTTCGGCATCTGACAATTCCGCCGGGGAATTGCGTTTCAGTTCTTCTTCCACGGCTTGTTTATCAATTGCTACAACAAGGCTGCTGCCGCCTTGAAGATCAAGCCCGAGTTTTATTTTTTCACTTGGCGGTGTTACCAACCAAAGTGATGCAGCGGTCATTAAAATCAAAACCAACCATTTTGTAGAGGCATGCTTATCCATAGTTCCGTTAGACTCCTGACTTGTAGCTTTCAGACACACCTATTCGGTTTAGTCATCTGTCGGCTTTTCACCTTTTTCCAGTACTTTGTTCACGGTTGCACGTGCAATTTCAATCTTTACGTTATCCGCTATTTTTACAACAAAAGTATGTTCTTTGACATTTGTGATTGTTCCGATAATTCCGCCGCTGAACATGATTCGTTCGCCGCTTTTCAGATTCTCTATCAAATTCTTACGTTCTTTTTCCTTTCGCTGTTGCGGACGAATCAGCATGAAATAGAAAATACCGAATAAAAAAATCATTGGTACCAGCATTTGCCCAATACCACCAGTTTGCGGTGCAGTTGCAACGAGAATCATCGGATTCATTAAAACATCTCCTTTTCAATAATGCGCTGATTGATACGTTTCCCGGAGTTCGGCGAAAGTGCCGTTTTCAAGAGACGATCGAATATCCTGCATTATATTCATGTATCTGCTCAAGTTATGAATTGTCAACAGTCTAACGCCCAGAATTTCACCTACATTCAAAAGATGCCTGATGTATGCTCGCGAAAAGTTCGAACAAGCGTAACAATCGCATCCTTCTTCTATCGGACGAGTATCATATTTATATTCACCGGCTTTTACCGGATAGCGTCCGGATTTTGTAAAAGCTGTTCCGTTTCGTGCGAATCGTGTAGGTATGACACAGTCAAACATGTCAACGCCACATGATATCGCTTCGAATATTTGTTCAATCCGTCCGACGCCCATCAAATATCGTGGCTTGTTGCGAGGAATCTCGCCGAGACTGTCGCGTACACCACGAATCAGCACATCTTCAGGTTCACCAACACTCACGCCGCCTATGGCATAACCATCAAAACCAATTGAGACAAGTTTCCTGGCGCAATCGGCTCTCAAGTCGGCGTACTCGCTACCCTGCACAATTCCGAATAACAATTGTCCGTTCGCGCGATCGGATTCAGCACACAAAGTCGCCCATGCTATGGTTTTACGAACCGCTTGACAAGCGTAATCACGGTCACATGGATATGGCACACATTCATCCAGGACCATGGCGATATCCGTGCCTAATCTGCGCTGAATCTGCATGGCTTCCCTGGGGCCCAAAAATATTCGCGTGCCATCCACATGAGAATTGAACTCCACGCCATCTGCCCTGATTTTACGCAGTTTTGCCATACTGAACACTTGATATCCACCGCTGTCGCTTAGAATTGGAGCGTTCCATCCCATAAATTGGTGAAGGCCGCCGCATCTTTCAATTACATCAATGCCCGGCCTGATGTTTAGATGGTAAGTATTGACCAGAATCATTTGTGCGCCGAGATCATGCAATTCATCTGGCGACATTGCCTTCACGGATCCTTGTGTTCCAACCGGCATGAAGACCGGCGTGTCAACTACGCCATGTGCTGTGTGCAGACGTCCGCGCCGAGCACATGTCTCTTTATCTTCTGCAAGTATTTCAAATTCACCGGGAATAGCCATGCGATAGAATATCGGTTTGTCAGGATCGCGACATAAGCGACATATCTGCGAGAATAATAGCGGCCATTGCTTCGACAACAGGTACCGCTCTGGGTACAACACAGGGGTCATGCCGACCCTTCGAAATATTGAGTGTTACCAGGTTGCCGTTATAATCAGCGGTTCTTTGGGGCATTCCAATCGTGGCGGTTGGCTTAAAGGCGACCCGCATGACGATCGGTTCTCCGTTGCTTATTCCTCCCTGCACACCACCACTCCTGTTTGTTACGGTTCCCAAAACACCATTTTTCATAATAAACATGTCGTTATTTTCGGATCCGCGTTTTGCGGCTGCTCCGAAGCCCGATCCGATTTCAAAACCCTTCACTGCCGGAATGGACAACATTGCGCCACCCAGTGCGGAGCTTATCTTATCGAAAACAGGCTCTCCCCACCCCGCAGGCACATTTCGACAAACACATGTAATAATTCCACCTATGGAATCCCTGTCGCTTGCCACGGAACGTATGCAGTCTATCATTTTTTCAGCAGACATCGGATCCGGGCAACGGACCGGGCTGGAATCAACGTCTGACCGCAATACCTTGTTTAGGTCAACTTCGTCGCAGTCAACTGCGCCAACCGAGCTTACCCACGCAACTATTATTGTGCCGTGGGTGTCGCGCAGATACTTGTCTGCCACCGCGCCCGCAGCAACCCGCCCTACCGTTTCCCTTGCGCTTGCTCGTCCGCCTCCGCTGGAGGCTAAAATCCCATACTTGGTCTTATAGACAAAATCAGCATGTGAAGGCCTGGGAATATTGGCCAACTCGTTGTAATCGTCAGGGCGTCGGTCATGATTTTGAACGAGCATTGCAATCGGCGATCCGAGCGTTCTTCCGTTTTCTGTTCCGGAGAGAATCTTCACAGTATCAGATTCTGAACGTTTAGTATCCAGCGCGCCTTGACCCGGACGCCGCCGATTCAGTTGTTGCTGTATGTCATTTTCACTAAGCTCGAGATTTGCAGGACACCCGTCCACGATGCAGCCTATTGCTTCGCCATGCGATTCTCCAAATGTAGTTATGCGAAACATATTTCCAATTGAATTAGCCATAATAGCGTCCTCTTTCGGCAAAAATATAAGTCAATGTACACCTTCTTAAATACACAGGCAATCCTTTGCGAACACGAATTCCTTGACAATTCGAGTATGTACGAAGCATACTATATGAAAATATCATCCGGGAGATACACATAAAATGAAAGGCAAATCGGCCTATTTACTCCTGATCGGAGGAGTATTTATTCTCTTGGTTGTCGCTGCCATACTCAGCTGGCTGCTGTTTGACCTTTCCATTCCGGAAAAAACCGTAAGTTCAAGGGATACAGTCCAAGCGCCGAATTTGGATACGCCAGTGGTTGGCGAGACTGTGATAGTCGCAAAAGACCCTGATATGCCGCAAATTGATCATAAACCGGCTCCGCAGGCGTCGAAATCACAACCGGCTGCCGGTAGTGTCGCGCAACGCAAAGATGTCGCCAAACAACCGGGCATTGGTAGAATTGAAAAAATTACCGGCAGAGCATTTGCGGTCGGACAGGATAAGAAACGCAGACAGTTAATGACAGGGGCACGCGTATTTCTTAACGATCAGATTGAAACAGCCCAAGGCGGCAGAATTGATATTTGTTTCGATGACCAATCAGTTATTTCGCAGGGCGAAAATTCGATGATTGTATTGGATGAATATGTTTATGATGCCGACAAATCGGAGAAATGTAATTTTGCAATGAGATTTTTGCGCGGAACATGTCGTGTTGTAACAGGAATAATTACCGATGTAAATCCTGAGCGCTTTAGGGTTCGCACACGAATGGCGACGATTGGAATACGTGGTTGCGATCTCTCGTTCAAAAGCGTTATGGACAGGGATGATATCAGAATACTCGATTTGGCCGGCGTAAAAATTGTTCAGGTAGAAACCACCAAGCACGGTGAGCAGGTAATGAACATGTTGACCGGCGATCCTATAGACATTCCTGCTGCCGAAAAACACACAATTATTGTCAACAAGCCTCGCACTCTCGTATCAATGGTTCGGGGCAAAGGCGCCACACAACACAGCATGAGTCTCGAAGAGGTTCGCGCCGCCATTTCTGAGACCTCTGCCAATACGCCTGCGCGTTACTCCATTAAACAGGCGCGTGACGGGGCTGTCATGACGCTTAAACCTGAGACTCCGGCCCAAAACGCGACCGATGAGGCTCAGTAATGATATTCCACAGAATCGGTGGCACGATCTTGGTTATTATGACGGTGGCATCGTTTGCCGGCGCAGCAGACGATACCGGAAATTCGGTTAGGCTTACAATCGTCGGAGCAGCGCCGGCAACCGTATTGCAACCATTGACAACAGACGTTTCACGCGCGAGTTACTATTTTCGGTCTGAAACCGACCAGACACAACAGCGTGCGAAACCGCTCGCATGGCATCCTTCCATCTATCCTGGCATTGATTTGATATCCTACGGCGACGATTATCAACTTGAATATGTGTTCACGGTATCGCCAGGCGCCGATCCGAGTCTTATCAAGCTTGCGTATGAAAAACCGGAGCATATGCATTTGAGTCATACGGGAAACATTACAGTTCAGATGGATGGCGGCGAGATGATTCAGATGTCGCCCGTGATTTTCCTTCTTGAAAACGGAAAAACACGAATGATCCCGGGGCGCTATAGCATCAATTATGATAAAACCATTTCAATTGATCCGGGAACCGTGTTTAACCAGCGATACTCAAAACTTAACGGCACACAAATGAATCTTGTTCCAGTCGGCGGCCAACCGGGTGGCCCGATGTACTCTTTCTATGTTGCCAAATACGAGGTAACCAACGATCAATTTTTGCGTTTCTTAAATAATGCGGAAGCAAACCGCCGTTCTGCTCGAGGTGCTAATATGTTCTTCAAACATACGGGCAGTATTGCATTTAAACAGGATGACTTCACGGATGCATCGGATATGTTCAATATCGCAGCAAGCCGACTGGTATATAATCCTAAGAATTCAGCAGGCAATCGGTATGATCATGCAAGATCGCCAAAGGGCGACGCGCCGTTTGCTTCTCATCCGGTTTCCGGTGTGTCGTGGTATGGCGCTGTAAAGTATTGTAATTGGTTGACGATTGAATCCGGACGAGGCTTGGCACAGCTCTGCTATACGGAAGGCACGAATGCTTTGGACTGGGCGCCGGTGACAGCTACAAATTGGACAGAAGGCGTGTTTGAGGCATACGAGAGAGAACTCTGGTTGTCATATCAGGGTTTTCGTCTGCCAATGGTTGACAGTCCGCCACCTTTGATTATTACGAATGCATACAATGAATTCTATAAATCGGCGGCTTGGTCTGGGGTAACTAACATGCCATATGGATTTGGACGGGAAATCTGCGATATTTACGACGCGAATTATCGTAAGTTGTCCATCGGCATGGGCTTTCAAACACTTCCAGTGGGTTTTTTTAATGGAACAAACATCTTGAACAAAATTGCCGTGCGTCCGAACAACAATTATTATGGGATTTATGATTTGTCCGGAAATATGGCGGAATGGATGACTGATCGCGGGCGCGCAAACAATCGAACGAGTCGCGCTGTTTGTGGAGGCTCATGGATCCAGAGCATGGAGACGCTTGCTAACGCGCGTCTTGCCGCACCAAGCGCCA
>JAFGTH010000122.1 GCA_016934225.1 Lentisphaerota bacterium
AAGCGCTGTTTTCTATGATAGATTAACTATTCATCACGAAGGCAATGCCGTCAACTACAATACGGATTTGCAGACTGTTACTCGCGATCTCAAGGGGATACTCATATCGCATGTTGACCTGGGTTATGGAGACATAGCATACCACTTGGTTATTGATCGCGCCGGCCGAGTTTGGGAAGGCCGTTCTTTGATGTACGAGGGCGCTCATGTGTCCGGCCAAAATGAAAAAAATATCGGCGTTATGTTACTGGGCAATTTCGAAGAACAAAAGCCATCGGAAGAGCAAATTGCAGCGATGAAGTTGCTGGTATCGTTATTGAGAAACAGATACAGGATCAAGAAGCATCGCATTTATGGTCATTGCGACCTGGGGCCAAGCTTGTGTCCCGGCAAACATCTATATGAACATGTTGTTGCGCTGCGAGAATCATAGTTGAAGTGGGGTGTAAATGATATCTGAGTCCAGAATATCAGCAGAACTGACGAATGTGTTGGAAAGAACATATTGCGCTTCTCTTGGGCATAAGGAAACAGGGAAGGTTCGTGACTCGTATAGATGGGGCGACAAAAGAATACTTGTTGCCACGGATCGGATTTCGGCGTTCGACTGTGTTCTTGGGACGATCCCGTTCAAAGGACAGGTTCTGAATCAGATAGCGGCTTTTTGGTTCAACAAGACGTCCGACATTGTTTCAAACCATGTTATCAACGTTCCCGATCCCAATATTATGGTGGTCAAGGAGTGCCGTCAGCTTCCTCTTGAATTTATTGTGCGAGGTTACATTACCGGCGTGACAAAAACTTCAGCGTGGTACAATTACCAGAACGGGGTACGAAATTTCTGCGGCAACAAGCTGCCTGAAGGATTGCGCAAGGATCAGCAATTGCCCACACCGATTCTCACGCCTACAACGAAACTGGAAAAACACGACAGGCCCATATCGCGCGACGAAGCCATAAAAGAAGGCTTGATTGACGGTGATAGTTTTGACGAAGTGGCGGATATCTGTTTCAGATTGTTCGCACGCGGTGTGGAGCATGCAGCATCCAGAGGTCTTATACTTGTTGATACCAAGTATGAGATAGGCCGTTTGGACGGCAAATTTGTTGTGAGTGACGAGGTGCATACGCCCGATTCGTCAAGATACTGGTTCAAAGATACGTATGAAGAGTTGTTCAAAGGCGGAAAAGATCAGCGTAAGCTCGACAAGGAATATGTTAGAGAATGGCTTGCCTCGCAGGGGTTCAGAGGAGACGGTACGCCTCCACCGTTGCCCGATGAGATCAGGGTGGAGGCTGCCAGGCGCTATATTCAAGCTTATGAATTGGTGAGCGGATTTGCGTTTGAAGTAATCGAAGGATCCATTAGCGATCGTGTCAATGCCGCGCTTGCGACGTTGGTTCGACAAGATGCGGCGTTCGCCGTTACTTGAGCGCTTTCGAGATGCGATCCATGGCTTCTTCCACGCGATCATAACGGTTGAATGCGCTGAATCGTATGTAACCTGAGCCGCAACGACCGAATCCAGAGCCCGGCGTAGTTACGACCGCGGCTTTATTCAAAAGCATATCGAAGAATTCCCAGGAGTCGGCACCTGTTTCTACCCAGACATAAGGAGAATTCTCACCGCCAGCCAGTTTATAGCCGAGGTTAAGCATTCTGTTGCGTATAACACCGGCATTTGTGAGATAGTAATCTGTCGTTTGTCGTATCTGTTGTTTGCCGGAGAGTGTATAAACCGCTTCTGCGGCGCGTTGTACAGGATAGGATACACCGTTGAACTTGGTGCAGTGACGCCTGTTCCACAGTGGGTGTAATGCATGAGCGGCTCCGGATGAATCGTAACCCATGCATGAAGTTGGAACAACTGTGTAAGCGCAACGTGCGCCCGTGAAACCTGCGCTTTTGGAAAAACTGCGGAACTCTATGGCAATATCTCTGGCGCCTTCAATTTCATATATGCTGTGCGGCAATGACTCGTCGCGAATAAATATTTCGTACGCTGCATCAAACAAAATCAGCGCCTTTGTATCTTTCGCGAATTGCACCCATGTTGCAAGTTGTTCGCGTGTTGCAGTTGCGCCGGTCGGATTGTTGGGGAAACAGAGATAAATAAGATCCACTGGAGTTTTGGGCAGATTGGGGACATAGTTGTTTTTGCTTGTGCATTCCAGGTACACCAGTCCTGTATATCGGTTATTCTCATATTCGCCGGTTCGTCCGGCCATTACGTTTGTGTCCACATAGACCGGATACACCGGGTCTGGAATCGCTACTTTAATGTTTTTGGAGAAAAGTTCCTGTATGTTTGCGGTGTCGCATTTCGCTCCGTCACTTACGAATATTTCCTCCGCTGAAATGTCGGCGCCGCGCGCCTGAAAATCGTTTTTTGCGATGGCTTCCCTTAAAAAATCGTAACCCTGTTCCGGACCGTAGCCGCGGAACGTTTTACGATCGGCCATTTCAGTGACTGCCGCGTTCCATGCAGTGACACAAGCCTGCGGCAGCGGTTCGGTCACGTCGCCGATGCCGAGTTTGATTATATCCTTGCCGGGATTGAGTTCGTGATACTTCCTTACGCGTTTTGCAATGTCGGAGAACAGGTATGATGCCTGGAGTTTCAAGTAGTTCTCATTAATCGTTATCATTGCAGTTAACCTCCTGACCAAAAACCGAATAATAGGGATTGCAATGCAGAAATGGAAGCCAAGAATGAAACATGATGTTTCCGTGAATGATTTTTAACTATGGATAGAAGCGTTGCCCGGTTCAATTGGTTCCAGAATCCATCTTTTGTTGAACCAGAACCATTGTTCCGGTTCCGCGCGTATGGCATTTTCAAAACATTTCAGCACTTCCTTAGTCATTCGTTCTTCATCTTGCGCTTTAGGCGTGTTGCCGTCGGGATAAACAGGGTCGTACAATTTGGATTCCAGCCTTGCCCATCCGCGACGCGTCACAACGCACGGAAAGATCGGTACATTGGCATGTCGCGCGAAGCGAGCCATACCGGAACCGATATTCGCCTCTTTGTCGAGAAATTGGATCTTTATGCCTCCGGTACTGACTCGAACATCAGGAAGAATGCCGAGAAGCATGCCGGAAGCCAGATTACGCATGACTTGTTTCATTGTTCCCTGGCCTCGAGTCAGAATCTGCATGCCATGATGGCTTCGGAGTCTGTTGATGTATTCGTTCGCAAGCGGATTCCGTTGTTTCGCGGCTATCGAAAATAACGGAATTCCGTGGATGCAGAGCGCGGCAGTGCCGATTTCCCAATTGCCCATGTGTGCAACCGCCAGAATGCCGGCTTGACCGGCATCAGTATGGGTTTTCAGTTTCTCAATGACAGAATCGAAATTGGCATATTTGCGGAACCATTTCATGGTCAATTTAGGTGTTCTTGTCATTTCTATGAAAATAAAGGCCATGTTACGCCAGGAGATCCAGGAGATGTCACGTGCCTGTCGGTCGTTGAAGCGATTTCCAAAGACTTCTTTAATGCGTGATTCGGCTTCGCGCACGCGCGAATGAAACAGATAAAATGCTTGAAGCGCGTTGAGCCATGCAAGGAACAACGCAATTTTGTACGGGAGTATGCGCAGTGTTCCGGCAAGTATTCTCAGAAGAGCGTATTCTATTAAGTGCTTGGCACGGTATTTCATTGTCTATACTTGAGATGTTTTACGGAAGCCGACCTTTTCTGACCAGGTTGAGTAATGGGCTCATTCTCATCGTTATGGCTTTTTCCGGACATACTTCATGACAGCAGCAACAACCGATGCATTTTGTTGAATCGAGTAATGCTTTTCCATCCGATAATTTTAGCGCATTTGCTGGGCACACTTTTACGCATTGTCCGCAACCGATGCATTTGTCGGAAATTGCCGGTCGGAACCATATAAACGGCGCCACAATCCTGGCCAGCCAATTGGGGACAAAACTTGCCATAGAGACGTTTGGTATTTTGAAAGATGCAGGGCGAAGTTCAGTAATTGGGTCGCCAAGGTATTGAATCATTTCTTCGGAATGCGCGCCGACTGCGGTGATACGTGCAAGGTAATCCACCGACATTGGGTTTATTCCAAGAATCCTGCATACGGCGATATCAAGATCCGCCGAGTCGTGTGCGGCCGCGACGAAACCGAGTCGGACAGGCGAACCGCCTGACGGACCGTCGCCGTCCATTCCAATCACTCCGTCCGCCACCGACAATGTTGGCGGCACCGCTTTGTACAGCGCGTGAAGAAGTCCGCCGAACTCATGCGGCGTCGGGTAACGCTTGTGGAGAGTAGTCTTCATGAAGCCTGGAATTATGCCGTACATATTTTTAACCGCTGCCGTAAACATTGTGAGAACATGAGTCTTGATCTTAGGAACATTAATTATTGCGTCAGCATTGAGAACGGCGTTGGATATGTTGAAGACATAACCGTCAATCTCGACGCGTGACGAACCGGACTCGCTGAGATTTACCAGCGGCACGTTCTCTTCGTTGCAAAGCGCGCGAAATCCTGTCGTTTCCCAGACCTTTTCAACCTTGGTCGCGTTCGCCGGACCATCCGCTACAAACGGACGGGCGCCAAAGTCTCTGGTCATCCTGATCAGAGCGCGTACGACCTGGGGATGTGTTGTTACGGCAGATTCCGGCTTTCTGTCGGAAAGCATATTAGGTTTTATCAGCACGGATTGGTCGCGTGATATGAATGAACCAATGCCGCCGAGCAGGTCAACGACACGCGCGATTGACTCGTGCAGATTAACGTCATATGAACCGCATTTTGCGAATGCAACCGAATGATCCGACATGATCATGCAAGCGTAGACTCTCCATTCTGGAGACTCAAGAATATTCAGGCAAAGTTGAACTTTCCGCTTGCAGTTTTTTTCATAGTTCCCGCCTTGATTCGCTGCCGGCGCAGATTGGCTATTGACTTTATCGAAAGGGTATAATTATTGTCCATGAAACGTATCCGAATAATGAATTAAAGTTAGGGAAGTAATGATGAAACGAATCAATGTGGGTGTTATTGGTTTGGGGCGTGCCGGTTGGGATATGATTTGCGCGGAGTTGGATCTTCATCCCAACCAGTATCGTATTGTGGCCGGTTGCGATGTGCTTAAAGAGCGGCGCGATAAAATGGCGCAACGCTATAACTGCAAAACTTATTCTCGGACTTCAGGGCTCGTCGCGGATTCGGATGTTGAGCTTGTTGTTGTGGCAAGCAGATCGGTGGATCATTACAAACACGCTATTGCCGCGCTAAAAGCCGGAAAGACCGTGTTTGTCGAAAAACCTATGTGCGAGACATATTCCCAAGCCGTGAAAATGAAGCAGACGGCGGTCAAATCAGGCTGTGGTTTGTACGTACGACACAACAGACGATTTGAAGATGGGTTCATGCATATCAGAGAGGTCATCGAATCCGGCATCTTGGGTAATGTGTTTATGGTAAAGTTGCGTCGAAATTCATTTAGCAGACGCAACGACTGGCAGACAATCAAGAGATTTGGCGGCGGTCAGTTGCTGAACTGGGGTCCTCATGTGGTGGACCATGCGTTGCAGTTTCTCGACTCTCCTGTTGTCGGAATGTGGAGCGATCTGAAGAGGGTGGCGGCTGTTGGCGATGCCGAAGACCATATAAAAATAATTTTGCACGGAAAAAACGATCGGATTGTTGATTTGGAAATTTCCGGCGGAGCGGCAATTTCCGAGCCGCCGTATCTTGTTCTTGGTACGAAAGGCGGTTTGAAAAGTGACGGTTATACCATCGAACTGCGTTACCTTGATCCCAAACAGAAGCTGCGCAATTTGCGAGCAGATGCAGATACACCACGATCAGGGTATGGGAACGGCGAAAAGCTCAAATGGATTGAAAAAGTCGTTACCGTCAAGCCGAAGGGACCCGATTCCAAAAAAGATATATGGGGACATTTATACGATACAATCCGGCGCGGAAAGCCATTTCCAATCAAATTGGACGAAGCGGTCGCCGTGATGCGGATTATTTCGCAAGCCAAACAAGGAACATCTTTCCGCTAATTTATTCTCCCCGGTAGCAGTTAAGATTGGCCGCGTAACACCAAGGTGTTTGTGTTAAGTCCGGTCGCTTCCCGTTCCGGCGAAATTGTTCCATTGTGACTTCGCTGTGGTATTTCTTTGACCACAATCAGACTACAATCAATCACTTGACATGTTGTGTAACAT
>JAFGTH010000123.1 GCA_016934225.1 Lentisphaerota bacterium
GATTCTTATCTGATGGAAGCCGCCATGCGCACAGATGTAGGTGAAATGGGTATTGTCCTGTGTCTTGGCGAATCCGGCGGATATCATGCTTTCACCGTCCGGTTATTTGAAGGTTCTAACGACGCTTTTCTGAGTCTCTGGCGCGTAGAATCATCCAACGATCCGAACCGTCAAGTCATCGCCGCCGTGAAGACATTCTTAACGCCAAACCAGTGGATAAAGCTGCGCGCAAAAGCTTTTCAGAATCGAATCCAATGCTATATGGACAATGTGGAACTCATTGATACCCCTGTCGAGCTGCCTGTCGGCGGTCAATTCGGACTCATAGCAAGCAGCACAAACGGAATTCTATTTGACGACATTAGAGCGCAATCAAATCATGATCTTGATTTCAGCGGCGTCAGCGACATACGACGCTACGTTCTGGAAGAAACGGGGGAATTCCTGCCAAGGCGACGTTTTTTCAAGTTGCTTTCGCCCAAGACACTGAAAGCATCTCTTCAAGTCCCAAAAGCCAAGAAAACGCAACACTTGATGCTTGGCTCAATTGCACACGGCCCGCATGTGTTCTCCGCCGATTTCCAACCGGAGTCTGAATCGTATCACGTCGGATTGATTACCGCATACACCGGCGCCAACAAACCGTATCTTGTATTTTCCTGCCGCAGATCTGGAGATAAGGAAATATTTCTTCTTGAGCGAACGCATGCCGACGATTCATCCGTCCTCGAAAAATTCGCGCTTGTCGCAAAAGGCTCCGGACAAGAACGGATAAATCTCATGAGCGATGCCTCGACCGAAGGAGAGTTGCGACTTTATAGGAATAATGATCTCGTCTTAATTCATCATCCAAACGAAACGACAGCAGGAGCATCCGGCCTTTTTGTCGGCGCAAATACCGCTGTTAAGATTTCAAATCCTCTTTATAGTTTCAAGCGAAGCGAACTTTATCATAACAAATTTGAAAAGAACCGACTATACGTGGAAGACCCATTCATGCGTCACTGGTCATCGCCGGAAGGTCAATGGCTGCAGATAACAAACTCCCTTATATGGCATAAAAGCGATTTCTTCGGTAGATTCCTTGTGCGAATGCCACTGATTGACGGATCGGAAATTCATTTTGGAGTGCCTGAAGACAGCATATACGGAGCTATAACCCTCACCGCCAGCACTAACACAGGAATCGTCCTGAAATCCGGACTCTCGGCGCCCAATGATAAGACAAAACCGCTGTCGGCGCCCATTGATCAGCTCGTTGAGGAATCTTACTCCGTAAATCAGGAAGAAACCGAAACTCAAAAAGAACGTTGGTACACAGTTCATTATGAAAGTTATTGGATATGGATTACAAGCGGAGACAAATTGATTATTAAACGAAGCCTCTCTTCCCCTTTGAAAGGCAGACGTATTCGACTAGCCGGTTTCACAACCGAACAATTAAAGTACAGTTACGTCTTGCGATTTAATGTTAAAGATTATCTGTTTACAGAATCATTGCATGAATGGATGATCAATGGTGGCGCATGGGATGTCGTCAACAGATTCACGTGCTTGCCGAAATGGTCGCACATGAACGGTGAATCCGCCGACAGTATAGCCGCGATATGGACAAAATACCACTATGAGGGCGATTTCTGTGTGGAAATGTATGCGGGCACCCGTCACGGTTGGTATAAACGAGCAGGCGACTTGAACATCACAGTAATGAACACTGATACTACCCCCAGTCAGGGATACACAATTACATGCACCGGCTGGGATGCCGATAATTCTCAACTCTATACACGGCTTTATCGCAACGGCAGAATCATGGCGCAAACCGACAAATATCTCGTTCCTCGCTACCGAACAGTGATTGATTGGAACGACTTGAACGCCAGACGCGGTTATGAACCATTAGTTGCTCCCGGTCGTCCTGTTCATGGTGCATGGTATTATATAAAATTCCGAAAAATCGGCAAGCGGCTCGAATATTATTATGACAATGAACTTGTCATATCTTTCGATGATGATGAAGTGTTTGATCAAGGCACCTGCGGAATCTGGACTTTCATGAACTCCATGATGGTCGCGCGGGTCAAGATTGCCGCGCAAAAGATAGCGCCTCGACAATTCTCATTTGAAGCTGTTGATCCTTCTTCCATAGTTTTTCCGAAAGATAACAGCACAACGCTATTGGCGAATGAAAGTGCGCGCAGCGACAACAGGCCGTTGGGCATGATGAACCCTGAATACTGGACCGTTAACGACACGGTCGGTTATGCCAAAATAACTTGGCACACCGGAAAAGACGACCTGCCTTATTTCACCTTGCGCAACACGCTAGGCAGCGGACAGATGCTCGTCTCATGTGCGTTTGCGCCAAGCCTACTGTCTAAAACTGCTGGGTGGCATTTCTATCTCAAACGCACTCCATCGGCGGAATTTAACTGCCATTACTCGATCGGGACAATCCAGAATGGCCAGTACACGGCCCAGCGCCTCTTTTTCCATCGAATATCCGGAACGGATTTCTCTCTGGGAAGCTTTAAAATGAGCGGCGAAACGCAGGTTAATCCCGTTCCTTCGAAAGATCCGGAGTGGCATAAAGAAGGCCAATGGACGCCTGTAACAATTTGGGTTCCCGCGGAACGTACTTTCTTCAATCCAACCAATAATCCACTGTACGTAAAATTCGAAGGTGTCGGCAATTTGCAACCAAGTGACACTTTGCAGGGCCTTACCGGCAACGGTCCGGGCGAAAGTTATGCGGTCAAAAACATGTCCGAAATCGCTTATGGCAAGTCCGGTTTGGCCCTGCCGCACGGCGGCAACCAAATGCTCTTCTCTTTGTACAATGCCGATAACAAAACGATTGTTCAAAAGGCCGACATCAACACTTTGCAAAAAGCAATAAACAGCATGCGCTTAAATACGCTGTTCACAGGACAACTTCAGACAATTTATACAAACCGCGTCGCGCAGGAAACACTTGCATGGATAGAGCCTGTCAGCGGCAAGATTTCTTGCGAATGGAGCAAGATCATTCCCAGCGCATTTGTTGTTTCTTCCGACTTGGATTATCCGGACAGATCTTTCACCCAAGCGAAAGCGTCCGTTAACAACATGGACATACAGCTTATGCCAATCGGCACCAACTCATTCATAGGATTACTGCCTCGCGTCGAAACATTGCAGAAAACCAAAACGCCGTTTATTGAGGTAATGATACGAGAAAATTCAACCACCAATTCCACATACAAACTATCCTGGGCCGACAGCGTAACGAACGAGCCTCCGGTATTACTCGGCTTTAAAGGCATAACACCGTTTTTCGAGAATTTTGAACGACGCACAATGAACAGTTTCGACGTTAATAATTTGCGAGAAAGTTCAGAATTGGAAACATATGACGCAGTTCAAGGGGCAAATTTGCGCATTTTCAACAACGGCAAACCAAAACGCCTCGCAGCCAACATGCTGTCACAATTGGAACTGTCCAAATACCCGATCTTTATGTTCAGGTATCGAGGCTCCGGATTAACATATGTGTCATTGATGCTAAATGCATATACACGCGTCAGACTCAATGAGAATTTTGCCGATGCCTTATCCGTCCGATACGGACAGGACTTGACAATAGACGGACAATGGCACACATGGATCGGATTTGCTAGCGATGCCGTTGCCGGTAAAGTCTTTTTACTGAACAAACTTCATGTAGAAACGTCTTCATTCAAATCTCTTCATCTCCACGATCAAACCGGTCTTTTTACAAGCTGGAATGTTGACGACATAGTCTTCGGTCCGGCAATTTCCGACGGAACTCAACTTGCGTTTACTGCGAACTATTTTGATTTCGACGGCATAGAGAATGTCATGATGGCGGTAAGATCCGGAGACATACCGTATGATCAGCTCGGCGCAGACGAACAAAGACAAATTAAATGGTCTGTAATACCCAACAAACAAGAGATTACACCACCTCTGGACGGACTTGAAAATGGGCTCTGTTTCATTATGCTGAAGGCTGTTGACGGCGCCTCGTTGGAATCCCGGGTAACGGAAATTCCGTTTCTGCTGGACAATATGCCTGTCAGCACTTCAGCAACATTCGCCAAAAACACGCTGCCGACCGGCAACGATTCCATACTGAATACAACATTCGCAATCAATGGAGGCGCCCCTCTCGACCTAACTTCTGCCGTGTTTAAGTGGAACAATCAAGCGGTTAAACCAGGATCATTCGGATCCAGTCTTTTGTACACATCCAATACCGTTTCAATGTCTTTAAATTGGCCGTATGTGTTCCGGAATTATCTTGATCAGTCCACCGACGGCCAGACCAATATAATTGCGATATCCGGCATAAAAGACGGGGCCGGGAACAAAGCGACAGACGTCATAGTTTCGATCGTCAACAACTATGCCGCCGATACTGTTCCTCCTACACTCATGCCGACAAAAATGCCGACTAATGTTCTCTGGCGACCGGCATGGGAAGTCCCGTCCGAATCTTCCACGTATTTCGCCAGCCGCAATACAAAACTTGCTATAGCACGCCAAGCAGACGAGGAAGCATATTTGCTTATCACTCCCTCGAGCAAGAATAGCTCCATAAAGTACAATTTGCCGCAAAAGCAAAAATGGCAAGTCGGCATTCACCCGTATTTGGCATTCCGGATTAACCGACCGACAATCACCAACGATCTGGAACAAATTGATTTGATTCTGACATCACCGAAAGAAAATAAAGCATTCATAGTGCCTCTAACGCATCCGCGAAACGGTCCACATGTCTTGAATTTGCCCGAACCGATAAGTTGGCGATCTAATGTCTGGTATTCGGTCTTTCTCGATTTGAGAGAACTCATCAAAAACAAGTTTAAAGAATCAAGCCTTGAAGAAATTGTGAAAAAATCTATTGATGAGGAGAATATGCCCATTGGAACCGACACGGAAGAAGACCGCATGGATATGTTGCTTCGTTATCTATGTATTGACTCAATAGGCTTTCAAACGAAAAGCGACGATAGTTACGCAAGCGCATTTATGTTGCAAAGTGTTATCATTTTCGACAACTGGCGACCTGCCGACACAATCAAGTTGACCGCTTTTGACGCCAGCGGTATAGGCGGATCATTGTGGGAACTTGAGAAAAACAGCGCAACAACGGATATTTCCCCGATCAGTCTTGCCTCGACCAATGAGGGTTTGGGGTGGATAATACTACGCGTTAAGGACAAGGCCGGCAATATTTCAACACCCGTTCGCTTTCCGATTCCCGGTTCTTCGGACGAACAAAACAGAAAGCGTCAGTGATGATTACCGAGCTTGTTGTCTTGAAGGAAAGCGCCAACGTTGATGAAGTAACGGTAACCGCATGGATGAAGGCGGAAGGAGATGAAATCGTAAAGGGCGAGCCCCTGGTCGAATTAACGACCGACAAGGCATGTGTTGAAATTGAAGCGCCCGCTTCCGGTATTCTGCGCAAGATCTTTGCAGACGAGAAAAGTGTAGTGCCGATCGGGTTTATTCTGGCATTGATCGGCGATGTTTCAGACTCACTTCCGGACGTGGAAACACGCAACAGGGAATTGCTCAATCGGCATAGACAAATCGTCAAGCGCAGAGCGCAAACCGCCCCTAAACAGGAACATGGAATTATGCCGGACGGCAAAGAGCGCATCCGCGCAACGCCTGCTGCGCGAAGATTTGCCCGCAAACATAGTTTGGATCTGGCGGAAGTGCAGAGAACATTACATACTGATGTAATCACAGAAGCTGTATTGCGCTCTTATAACGACAACAGTAATGTATAATAAACAACCTGGAATTTGAATCTTTTGAAGGTGTTTATAAAATCTGACTTATAAAGGAATTGCTAATGTTGGACGGACAAGTAGCGCTGGTCAC
>JAFGTH010000124.1 GCA_016934225.1 Lentisphaerota bacterium
AGAGCTTTTGGTTGTAATAGTTATTATTTCGATTCTAATCGGCTTGATGCTGCCTGTATTATCGCATGTGCGCGAAACGACGCGAAAAACTGCCGCGCGCGATACAGTCGGGCAGCTTGTAGTGTGCTGGAAGAGTTATTTGAACGATTATCGTTGCTTTCCGGATGAGTCGTTAACAGAAATGGATCTGTTGGCTGTGAGTATATTGGCCGGTTCGAATTACAACCACAAAGGGTTTGCCTATATGGAATTCACCGCCGAACAAATGACCAACGGGTTGGTTGATCCATGGGGAAATCGTTACCAAATCGCTCTGGATAACGGAGTTTCCCCGCGCGACGATACGGGCGCGTACGATGGGAAAGTCACTCCATTCGGAGCTGAGGTTCGAAGACCTGTTCTTGTTTGGTCTAAAGGGCCGGACAAGAGTGACGTTGATGCTGAGGCCAGAAAGGACGATTTGCGGAACTGGCGGGAGGGAGAATAAGTATGGCAGTTATATGTAAAAATCGGAATGGATTTACATTGATAGAGCTGCTCATAGTAATTCTTATTATCGGCATACTGTTCGGCCTGCTTACCATTTCAATACGGTTTGCGCGCGAAAACGTTAAATTTGCCAGACAGAAATCGGATAGACAAACAATTGCCGCTGCTATTCAAGCATACCGGCATGAGTATGGTAGATGGCCCTGTGATGAAGAAGCGGTTTATCCCGTATTTGCTCCGACCAACAATTATGAAATCATTGAGTATTTACAAAGTTACGATCAGGGCAAGAATGAGAGAGAAGTGACGTTTATGAATTTTGATGAATACAATCGAGATGGCGCAGGGAATTTGTGCAACCCATGGAAGGCACCCTACAAAATAACAATAGACCTTTCAAAGGATACTGTGGAAGTCGAATAAGGCGCAAGACATGAGGTTTCACGAAATGTGCATACGAAAAACAGGCTTCACAATTTTGGAGCTGCTTGTTGTTATGGTCATAATGGCGATCATGATGGGCGTGGCCATTAGTTCGAATTTCGGAATCACCAGAGGTATGGAATTCCGTTCGGCAGTGGATCATTTGCGATCCACTGTATTGCATGCGCGACAGACAGCGATTCTTACCGGTAGAGAAATTTATGTGGTTTTCGATCAACAGGAAACAAATGCGAATTACACGATTTGCCAATACGAAGGCACGGTCACGGATATTGGCGCAGGTGGAGCGCCGTCACGCGTATTTGTAGATGAGTTCAGCGATCTCAGCAATATGGCCTCAAATAGCGTGATTTTTAATCTGTCGAATCTTGACAATCCTTCGCTAAGAAGGACCGTGATTTACACGGTCGAGGATATGGGCGGATGGTACGCGGCTACGACAAGCAACAGTGTTTGGAGAGTCGGTGACAAATACGGTTGGCAGATTTTTCCGGACACAAGCTTGCCGCGCGGGTACAAGTTTGGCAATGGCGACCCGAATTATACCGTTCCGACGGTAAAATTCAAACCGGACGGCAGCACGGACCAGGATTTTGAGATAGACATTTGCGAAGCCGCTCGGTCGCAACCCGGCGATCCTTTCACGAGAATCACCGTGCGTCGTATGACGGGTTCCATTATGGTCGAACATTTTAATTAGAGCTATGAGACCGACTTGGTCGGGCGATGAGTGAGGGAACGGTTGGATGCGGAGTCGGCCGGAGGCAGACGAAATGAAAAACGGAACGAAATGTCGGCTTGGTTTCAGCCTTATGGAGGTGAATTTGGCCGTATTGATGATTAGCGTTGGGTTGTTGACGTTGTTTGCGCTGTTTCCGCTCGGATTGAAAGAGAGCGAAATGTCCGTTGTTGAAACGCAGGAATCCATGTTTGCCGACAGCGTATTGAGCGGTCTGGAGGCAAATGCCATGACTATTACCGATATTCAGGAATGGACAGATATGGATGTTAATTTTACGAATAAATTAAAGAGCAGCGTATATCCAATCGAACATCCGACCCCCGGCGCAGGCGGCTGGTCTTGCACGAATTTCAGCGATGCAGTGAAATATCCTCATGTGTCGGATCCGCTGGCGATAGACAGATACATTCGTTACCACATTGATATTGTTAGTTCGGGTTTGAGGAAAAGCGTCGTGTTAACCATTAAAAGCGGCAGACTCGGCGATTTTGCGCTGGATTCGCATGTGTTTTATACGGATTTGATCTACATGGGCATGTAAAAAACACGCAATCAAATTGGAGGATAAAAGGTGTCGGTTCCGGTCGGCAGAAGATGGGGATGTATGCGTTCATGCGACGCATTTTCCTTGATAGAGGTGCTTGTCGCGACAGTCATTTTTGTAATGATAATTCTTGCGATGAGCACTCTTTTCCATCAGAGCAACGTGGCGTGGGACGGTGGAACTAGAAAAGTGCGAGGCAATTCGATGGCAAGAGGCGCGTTGACATTCATGTCGCGCGAGTTGCTGACTGCGGTAGCGAAAGAGGATTTAGCAGCAGGAAGTCCGCTGGGCTGTTGGATAGCGTCCGGCGATTCGGCTAATATAGTATTTGTAACTTTGGGTCAGGAAACCGATGGAACGAATCGAACTGTCCGCAGAATTGAGTATTATCAAAACGGTGACCAGATTAAGCGCACTGAGGAAAAGTGTGTCTATTCGGGAACGCCGTATGGTTCATACTATTCGCTTGGTGACGCGGTTTTGGCTGAAGATCTGGTAGATTCTCCGGATGGACTTGTTTTTACCACACCGCCTCGTCCGGGCGGTGGTGATTATACAAACGATTTGCCGAATTGGATAAAAATTCGTCTTGCGCTCAAAAGGTTCGAAGACGTGTCAGGAATAGGCGCCAGATCGGCCGGGCCGGACGGCGCTTGGGATAACGAAGATGATATCAGCAGTTGGTAAAAATTATGTCAAGCGTACGCAACGCGGCAAGAAGCCTTTATGCACGGGCGGCTTCA
>JAFGTH010000125.1 GCA_016934225.1 Lentisphaerota bacterium
AAAGCATGTCTCCATATATGATTTTAAACCTACGAAGGTTTAGGGAGTATTGTTTCTAATAAGGGGTGCAAGATGGCATTGAATATTGTTGAAAGAATAGACGATGGCGTAAAGGTCGAGCATGTGTTAGCCAGTGTTTCCGACAAAAAGGGATTGGAGGATCTAGTTCCGGGTCTTTTAGAGATTAATCCTGATATGCGTATTTATTCCACTGGCGGGACGTATTTGAAAATCAAAGAGATTCTTGGCCAGTCGCGGGCCGCGCGAAACTTGGTTTCTGTATCGGAGTACACCGGGCAACCTGAGATGCAGGGTGGGTTGGTCAAGACTCTGGATTTCAAGATATACCTGGGATTGTTGAGCGAGACTTACAATGAAGCGCATGTCAAAGATTTGGCGCGCGTCGGCGCGGTTCCCATCAATATGGTGATTGTTAATCTTTATCCATTCAAAGCGACTGTGGCGGCGTCTGATGTGACTCCGGAAAAAGCTCGAACCAATATTGACATTGGCGGACCGTGCATGGTTCGCGCCTCGGCAAAGAATTTTTTGAGGGTAGCTTCAATCACGGATCCAAGCGATTATTCACAAGTTCTGGCAGAGCTTGGAAAGAGTGGAGGTTATCTTAGTCTCAGGACCAGATTCGAACTGGCGAAGAAGGCGTTTGCGCATACTGCGGAATATGATTCGGCGATATCGTCATATCTTTTGAACTGTGGATTTGGCGAGGTGGAATCGTGTTACAGAACGGGTTAGCAGGACATGTTTGAAGTAAGCATTAAAACCCATTTTTCCGCTGCGCATCGTTTGGAAGGTTATAATGGCGCTTGCGCAGAACTACACGGTCATAACTGGGAGGTGGAAGTTTTTGTTAGCGGTGAGCGACTTGATGCCGCAGGGATGCTGGTTGATTTTCGAGTTCTGAAAGATACGGTTGCTGAAGTGATTGTCGGCGTAGATCACAAATACTTGAATGATCTACCGATGTTTGTTGACTGTAATCCTTCGTCCGAACAGATAGCGAAGTATCTGTATGACGAATTATCGGCGAAGTTGGGAAATTGGTCATGCAGGGTGAGCAAAGTCAGTGTTCAAGAAGCTCCCGGTTCGATTGCCAGCTATTGGGAGTAGAGAAAGTTTTTGGAATTGTGCAAAAGTATTTGTCGGTGCAGAAGAAAGATAAAGGCGTTTTAAGATGATTGATTTACATACGCATTCGACCTTTTCTGACGGCAGTTTTACTCCGGAAGAATTGGTGGACATGGCGAAAAAAACAGGTCTTACGGCAATGGCGCTGACGGATCATGACTGTACGGATGGTTTGCCGCGATTTCTTGCGGCTTGTAACAGCGCCGGAATTCAAGGCGTTCGGGGAGTTGAGATTAGTGCAGAAGTTGAGAAAGGAACGATGCACATTTTAGGCTATGCATTTGAACCGGACGATGCAAATCTCGAGGGCATGTTGAAGCGTATACGAAACGGAAGAGAAGACAGAAACAGGAAAATTATCCTGAAGCTGAATGAGCTTGGATGCAACATATCGTGGGAAGAGGTAGCCGGGTATGCGGGGGAGGACGTGGTTGGTCGTCCTCATTTTGCTCAGGCGCTTGTTGCGAATGGGTTTGTTGAGTCGAAACAATCGGCGTTTGACAGATTTCTCGCCAAGGGGAGGCCGGCGTATGTTGATCGTTTTCGGCAGAAACCTTCCGAAAGCATTGCGGCCATTGTTGACGCCGGAGGGATTGCAGTGCTTGCGCATCCGTTTACTTTAGAACTCGGATTGCGGCAGTTGCGGACTCTGATTGCAGAGATGACAGAAGACGGGTTGGGAGGTATTGAAGTTTATTATGCCGAGCATTCGCCCGAGCAGATAAAACAATACCATGACCTTGCTGAAGAGTTTGGTCTTGTTGCAACCGGAGGTTCCGATTTTCACGGCGAAGCTAATCCTGCGATACGTCTTGGCTGCGGGTTTGGGTCTCTCCATGTTCCTGACACTGTTCTGAAAGACCTGTTGAATCGGGTAAAACAACAAACGGCAAGGGCCTGATAATAACATGAGAAAGGCGCATTGGGAAAAAAATCTGTTTGAGTTGATACGCAAAACGTCCACCGATCTTCCGGCGGACGTTGAAGCAGCCATAAGGAGAGCGTTGCTGAAGGAGAAAAAGAATTCTCGAGCGGCATGGGTTCTCACAACGATTCTGGAAAATGCTGCCATTGCGCGCAAGAACGATACACCCATATGTCAAGATACCGGTGTTTTGCAATTTCACTTTGGAGTACCGGTTGGGTTTGACACTAATGCGCTGGTGGCGATGACACGATCTGCAGTATCGCGCGCGACACGTTATGGTTATGTGCGTCAAAACACTTTGGATTCGGTATCCGGTGCGTCATACGAAACCAACATTGCGCATGGTTCACCTGTGTTTCATTTTCAGCAGAAGGCGCGGAAAACTGTTGATGTTCGACTAGTGATGAAGGGTGGTGGAAGCGAAAATGTCGGCAGACAGTTCAGTTTGCCGGATGCTGAGATTGGGGCATCCAGGGATTTGGAAGGTGTTCGGAAGTGCATTTTGCAAGCAGTGTGGGAAGCGCAAGGGAACGGGTGTGCGCCGGGAATTTTGGGTGTATGTATTGGGGGTGACCGTACGACAGGTTATACTCATTCGAAGGAGCAGTTTCTGCGAAAGATTGGAGAAAAATCTCCGGTGAAGCTATTGGCCAAACTTGAGGAACGAATTATCAAGGATTGCAGAAAACTGGATATTGGGCCTATGGGTTTGGGCGGACGAGCAACTTTGCTTGATGCGAAAATAGACGCTTTGAGTCGGCATCCTGCCTGCTATTTTGTAACGGTTTCTTTCATGTGTTGGGCATTCAGACGGCGTGGTGTGCTTCTTGGGCCGGAAGGTGGTATCAAGAGATGGCTTTACTAACACGCTGTCGGGCAATTGGGAATTTCCTGGAGGCAGGCGATGTCGGAAGTAAGTATTGAGTATCCGTTTTCGGCGGCGGCAGTCCGAAATCTGAGTGTCGGCGATCGTATCCGATTAAGCGGACTGGTTTTCACGGGACGCGATCGGTTTCACAAGTATCTTTTTGACGGCGGAAAGAGTCCTGTTCATCTCAAGGACGGCGCAATATACCATTGTGGTCCGGTTGTGATTCGCAAAGACGGTGAATGGAAGGTTCTGGCGGCGGGACCGACCACATCTTCCAGGGAAGATTTGTACACGCCGAAGATTATAGAGGAACACAAAATTCGAGTAATTATCGGAAAAGGCGGAATGGGCAAAGCTACATTGGAAGCATGTTCGCATCACGGCTGTGTGTATCTTCAGGCCGTTGGCGGCGCGGCTGCTCATATTGCTCAAAGAGTAGAACGTGTGCAGGGGGTTCATTTAATCAAGGAGTTTGGGGCAGCCGATGCAGTGTGGGAATTGATTATTCATGATATGGAAGCAGTTGTGACAATGGATGCGCACGGTAACAGTCTTCACAAGCGCATAAGAAATTCTTCGAAGCGATCGCTGAGGGTCGTCATTGCCGGAGATTAGTGTTCCGGAAGCGGTTGGGAACTTGTGTCTGAGGATGGGGCGATGAGATTGATTTTTATGGGATCTGCGTCTTTCTCGTGTCCTTCTCTTGACGCCCTTATGCGGTGTGACGGTATCGAGGTGGTAGGGGTTATTACTCAACCTGATCGGCCAAAGGGGAGAAGACGCGTAGTTTCGCCTTGCGCAGTAAAGGATCATTTAAGCGGCAGTGATGTCGCGATTATGACTCCGGATGATGTGAACAGCAAGGCCAGTATCGCCGCAATAGCGGAATTGCGCCCAAACCTGATTGTGGTTGTAGCGTATGGACAGATATTGAAAAAGGCCGTGCTTGATGTGCCTGATCGCGGATGCGTTAATTTGCACGCTTCGCTTCTTCCGAAGTATCGCGGCGCGGCTCCCATTCAGTGGGCGATAACCAACGGTGAATCCAGGACTGGAGTAACCGTGATGCTTATGAACGAACGAATGGATGAAGGCGATATAATTCTTAAGAGAGAAGTGGACATTGGGTATTCTACAACCGGCGGTGAATTGCAGGATCGTTTGTCCATAGTTGGCGCATCGGCCCTTGTAGAAGCGGTTGGCATGTTCGCGAACGGAGCAGTGACTACAGAGCGGCAAGACTCCCTGGAGGCGAGTTTGGCGCCGAAATTGAACAAAGAGGACGGCAGGATTGTCTGGACTGATGGCGCTCGCGCGATATATAATAAAGTGCGAGCATTCAATCCATGGCCCTGTTGCTTTTGTAAGTACGTTGATGGGTCCGGTACTGTGCTTCGGATTTGGCGTGTTGAGGAGAGCACTGGAGAAGGGATGCCCGGAGAAATCATCGGCATATCCGACGACGGCCCATTGGTGGCCGTTGGTGATGGCGCAATCCGTTTATTGGAAGTACAGCCTGAGGGTCGTAAGAGAATGACCGGCAGTTCATATGTATGCGGTTACAGGTTAAGAGTTGGGCAAGTGTTCCAGTGACTTTTTCGCTTAGGGTGTTTTCGGAGTGGTAGGAGGTATGAATGTGACATCAGTGAACGAATGGATTGTGAGAGAATATTTTGAGACACTGGGTTATCTGGTCAGTCAACCCAGGAAATATGTCGTTTCGGGTAAACAGAAGAAATCAGACGAAGAAATAGATTTTGTGGTGCATAATCCTCAGGTGATGGAGCGCCGAGTGCCGGATCATATCGTATGGACTACGCCGGATTTGCGAACTGTGCCCAGTGCTGTTGTTGGAATACATGGCTGGCATACGGAACGTTTCTATGCGTCTACATTTGAACAGTCGCCGGAAATTTTGCGGTTTGCGCAACCTGCATCCATTCGTTTTGCCGAGCGGTTATTGGGTGTCAGTCCGGTTGCTAGAATATTATGTCTGCCCAAGTTGCCCGCATCCGGGGAATTGAAGAAGAAGACAATATCCATGTTAAAAGATAATGGAATTGATGGAGTTATATCATTCCGCACAATGTTGGCCGATTTAGTGGCTGGAGTGGACACGAACAAGAACTACGAAAAATCGGATTTACTTCAAATTCTGCGCCTTTTGAAGAACTACGATCTGATACGCGACGATCAAATGGAGTTTTTCGGCAAGAGAAAAACCAGAGCCAGGCCTGTCGGTTAAGCTGGGAGTTAAGGGTGGGATTGTTGACCTATGCGATATGACAGAAATGTTTTCGACGTTTTATGAAGACGTTTCTGTTGTGTAAATCTGTTTCTGAAATACGATTATCTTGTCTGAAAAATCTGCTGCCGGATTCAAACCGGATGTCTATATTGCAAGTTGTATGTTCTGTGGTCTGTTCCTGAAATAAGCGGTTTAGGGAGTCTTGAAGTGTTTGTAATTACAGGTATGCAGAAAGGATCTTGTGTATAAGACTTTCGGCGATACCCTGGGCGGTTTGCCATGTTCCGAGCTTTGTTGGGAGTACGAATTTATTCTCTCCGGACGAGAACTTTTTATCGTGACGCATGGTTTTCATGATTGATTCGATTTGAAGATCGCGGCCGTTTATTTCCACGGGCAACTGCAATTTGCGGAGCAGTTTCTCGATTCGTAATTTGACTTCTTTGTCGCACAGATTCAAGGCAATGGCGAGATCTGTTGCCGCCAACATGCCTATTGCGATTGCTTCGCCGTGAAGCAATCGGTAGTCCGAGGCGCTTTCGATTGCATGTCCGAGTGTATGACCGAAGTTAAGGACTATTCGACGGCCTCCGGTGTCTCTTTCGTCCTCGCGCACGACGGAGGCCTTTATTCTACAACAATCGCCTACTACTTTCGCCATGGCGTTTGGATCAATGTCCAAAAGGGCTTCTGTGTGTGCTTCGACGAATTCAAATAGCTGTCGGTTACAAACCACTCCGTATTTCACCACTTCCGCCATGCCCGAGCACAGTTGGCGTTTTTCAAGTGTGTGGAGTGTTGCAAGGTCAATCACAACCATTTGCGGCTGATGGAAGACTCCCAGCAGATTTTTAATATTGGCGAAATTGATCCCGGTTTTTCCGCCAACAGACGAATCAACGCAGGCAAGCAGGGTAGTGGGCACTTGTATGCAGGTTATTCCTCTTCTGAATGTGCCGGCGACAAATCCGCTGATATCTCCGACAACACCGCCGCCGAGAGCAATGACCACAGGCACGGAAGCCGGATCGGGAAAATTCAGAGCGAGCGCTTCCTGTGCGCGATTGTATTCGTTGATATTTTTGCTGTGTTCGCCGTCGGGTATGTCATGTCGGATAATATGGGAGCATCCGATCTGGCGCAGCCCTTTAATGAGAGATTCGGCGTAGAGATCGCCTACCACGGGATTGGTTATGATCAATACATTATCCATAAGAATTTTGGATGCCAGCGCGGATGCAGAGTCCTGAAGCCAATTGGATCCTATGAGGATATCATAGTTTCCAGACGAAGGACTCACTTCGATTTTGTCAATCAAATATGGCATTGTCTTATCCAAGTTTGCAGTGCGACTTGTGTCTATGAGCATTTATACCGGTGGTCCGGGTTTTGGCAGAGACCAACTAGTCGTTTTCGATTACGATCAACGGTTGACCTTTCTCTACGGAATCTCCATGTTTGACCATGAATCGCACGATTCTGCAGTCTGTTGGAGCTTTTATGGGATTGAACAGTTTCATGGCCTCAACAATGCAAACGGTATCATTTCGCTTGACCGCGTCGCCTTCTTTGACGAACGGGGGTTTGCTTGGGGCAGGTGACAGGTAGAATGTTCCATTGAGCGGCGCGTCAATTGTCATATGATCGGTTTTGACAGGTTGCGAAGAGGGTGGAATTGATGAAGACTGTTGTGATTCCAGCGCAGGTTTGGGAGCGTCAACAAGTTCGGCAGTTTGAACGTTTTGTACAGAGGTTTTCTCAACTGTTGAATGCGAGGTTATGAGTCCGGATGTTTTCTTGAGGTTGAGGCTCAAGTCGTTACGTCGTATAAGCACCTCGCTGAATTGCAGTTCGCTAACTTTGTCAAGCAGTCCGCGTAGTTCGATATAATCGGTTTGTGTCAGAAACGGTTTTACCGGCGGCGCTGGTTCGTGTTCGGGTTTTTCATCTTTTTTTTGTTCCAATTCCACTGGTGGAGCAGGTCTTTCCTCGGTCGGCAAATTACGCCATTTTAAGTACTCAAGCGCGGGTTCCGGGAACAGGCAATAGGATATGATGTCTTCCTCCGAGTTGATCAGTTTGGGATCAACGTCGTTTGTAACTGTGGGCAGTATGGGTTTCAGAAGGTTGGCCGGACGACAAGTGATAACCTTTTCTCTGCCAAGTATTTTTTTGCGGATTTTTGGGTCTATGGGTGTGGGTGGCTGTCCGTAGAGTCCTTTGACGTAGTCTTTTGTTTCTTGCGGCACCATGGAATATCGTTTTCCGGAGAGTACATTCATGACGGCTTGGATGCCGACGATTTGACTTGTTGGTGTAACGAGCGGCGGATAGCCGAAGTCTTCTCGGACTTTCGGCAGCTCAAGAAGGACATCGTCCAGCTTGTCGAGGGCGTTTTGTTGCTGAAGTTGCGATCGCAGGTTTGAGATCATGCCGCCTGGAATGTGATGAAGCAGAATATCGGGGTCTATAATATTGATTGGATGATGGCTTAATTGGCGTTTTGGAGCCAGGTCTAAGAAGTACTTGCAAATGGTTCTCAGGGCGTCCTGATCCAAATTAGCGTAGTAGGGCATTTCCTGGAAAATCGAGATCATTGTTTCGACGGGAGGTTGGGATGAATAGCCCGCCATGGGCGAAATTGCACAGTCTATGGCGCGTGCGCCTGCGCGGACGCCTTCGACATATGCTGAAACAGCCATGCCGCTGGTTGCGTGGCAATGCATTTGAATAGGGACCTTTACTTCGTTCACCAAAGCGCTAACGAGTTTTTCCGCGGCTATAGGTGACAGAATACCGGCCATGTCTTTAATAGCGAGCGAATCTATTCCCATTTGTACCTGTTCTTTGGCGATTTCCACAAACTTCTTGATTGTATGAACCGGGCTTATTGTATAGCACAATGTGCCCTGCGCATGTCCGCCATGTTTCTTGACCGATTTTATGGCTTGCTCAAGGTTGCGCGTATCGTTCAGCGCATCGAAGATACGGAAAATATCTATACCGTTTGCGCAAGCAAGCGCGACAAAACGATCGAGCAGATCGTCTGGATAGTTCCTATAACCCAGGATATTTTGGCCTCTGAGCAACATTTGCAGAGGTGTTTTCTTGGCGTGAGCTTTGATTTGTCGCAATCGCTCCCATGGATTTTCCCTCAAGAACCTAAGGCAGACATCGAAAGTGGCGCCTCCCCATACCTCCAGCGAGTAGTACCCAACGGAATCAATTGTATCAATGATGTCAAGAATATCGCGGCTGCGCATTCTTGTTGCCCAGAGCGACTGGTGTCCGTCGCGAAGCGTGGTGTCCGTGATTCGCAGAGGAGTACGTCGGCTTTTACCTATGCCGGTCATTTGAACATTTTTCTTTCCGGTTGTGATCTTGGCCATGTATTCCTCACTTCCTGCCAGGTCAGTTTCAGTGACTGCTGTACTTGCGATCGTCAAACTTGCCCAGCTTCACGAATTTCTCAAAACGTTTATTTACGAGTTTCTTTCGGCCTACGTGTTCCAGAGTTTTCAAGTGGCGTAAGATAGCTTCTTTGACGGCGAGGATGGTTGTTTCCTTGTTTCTGTGAGCGCCTCCCGGTGGTTCATTTATTATTTCGTCTATGACTCCTAATTCCAGAAGTTCTTTTGCAGTAATTTTGAGCGCTTTAGCCGCGTCAGGAGCTTTTTCCGAATCACGCCACAGAATAGCAGCGCAACCCTCCGGTGGAATTACCGAATAAATCGCAAAGGACAGCATCATAACTATATCGCCAACGGCTATTCCAAGCGCGCCGCCGCTGCCGCCTTCGCCGGTGATTACAACGATTATCGGTGTTTCAATTGAGGCCATTTCCGTCAGGTTTCTTGCTATTGCCTCTGCTTGTCCCCGTTCTTCCGCTTCTTTGCCGGGATAAGCTGCCGGAGTATCAATAAGACATACAATCGGAATGTTGTAACGTTCCGCCAGGCGCATCAGGCGGAGTGCTTTTCTGTATCCTTCCGGATTAGCCATTCCGAAGTTATTCGCGATTTTTTCATTTGTCGTTCGGCCTTTGGACATGCCAATAAGCATGACTTTTTGCCCGTCAATGGTTGCGAATCCGCATATCATTGCTCGATCGTCGCCGTAACATCTATCGCCGTGCAGTTCAATGAACTCGCTGGACATTCCTTCAATATAATCTTCAAAGTGCGGACGATCTTGGTGGCGTGCAACGTGTACAACTTGCCATGGCGACAAGTTTCCATATGTTTCTTTTATGAGTTGTTGGACCTTTTTTTTCAATTCCGCGATCTCCGTATCGAACTGAACATCTGGAGCTGCATTTAGTTTGATAAGCTCCTCGATTCGGTTTTCCAGTTCAACGATCTGATCTTCGAAATCCAAGCTCATGAATTGTTCCGGTTTTACTTGTTTGCAACAGCTTTGCGAGTGAATAAATGTTTGAAACGAGACATAAGGCCGACTTGTGAATCACCGATGCCGGCCTTTTTCCGTTGTATCAAACACTCGAGGTCACCCGTAGAAAGTGGTAGTCGGCAAAGATTTTCGTCACTCTGTATTTCCAAGGCCGTCATACTGTCGAAACTGATATTCAGTCTAAATGCCGGAATGGTGGTTAGCCCGATATTGCTACATGCCTGCAGGCGTCGGCTGCCGGATACGAGTGCGTTATTCTTATCTATTATTATGGGGCAAATCAGCCCTAGTTTACGGATGGAACTTTCCAACGTAATCAGATCGCCCATTTCCTCTCTGAGTTGTCTTTTTACCGTCACATTAGCAACATCAATATTTACCAGTTCCATATTCATATTTTTGTTTTCCTTGCCCGGAAAAGGCATTACTTACGCATAGAGTACTGTAAAACGCTGTGCAGGAAACTTTTAATTTTCTTTCTTTCCACTATTGCATCTATAAAACCATGTTCCAACAGGTATTCTGATGTTTGAAAATTCTCGGGTAATTTCTGCTTGATAGTTTGTTCTATTACACGGCGACCGGCGAATCCGATCAACGCTCCCGGTTCTGCAATGTTTATATCGCCGACCATTGCGTAACTTGCCGATACTCCTCCAAAAGTTGGATTAGTAAGCACCGATATATATGGTACGCCTGCCTTGTTAAGTCTGGATATACCGGCGCAAGTTTTAGCCATCTGCATCAATGAAATAATGCCTTCTTGCATGCGAGCGCCGCCGGATGCGGAAAAGACTATATACGGTTGTTTGTGCCGGAGAGCATAATCTGATGCCAAAAGAATTTTGTCGCCGGTGCCGCTGCCCAGGCTGCCGCCGAAAAAGCGAAAATCCATGATTGCAATTACAACCGATATGCCGTTCAACGTTCCGAATCCGGTTAAAACCGCTTCGTTGAGGCCGGTTTTTGCCTTGGTATCGGCTGCTTTGTCGGCGTATGAGCTTTTCGCATCCGAGAACTTTAACGGGTCCGATATCTCGATATCGGAGTCAAGCTCCTCGAAAGTTCCTTCGTCAATTGTCAGTTGGAGTCGTTGTTGGCATGTGATTCGTTCATGGTATCCGCACTTGGGGCAGACTTTGAGGTTTTTCTCCCATTCTTCTCTGTATACATGCGCCTTACAGGAATCGCATACGGCCCAAAGCTCGTCCTTGTCTATAGAGCTCTTTCTCTGTTTTGTTTTGCTGAACCAAGCCATTTTAAAGTTCCCAAGGTGAAAAACATTCATTATCTGCGACTGAATGAATGCTTTTCAAGCAAAAAGAACGCCGAGTTCATGCGGCGATATTGTAAAAACGAAGTTTTCCGAACATAAACCGTGGGTTTATATATGCAAGCCGTCCAGTATATCTGTTCATTCTATTTATGAATTGTGGGCGCGATTCGCATCCGTCGAGTTGTAGGCCTCGTCGGCAATTGAACTGGGTCGCATGCCTGTGGCGGTCGTTTGGCCGTTTATCCGGAGCGTGGTTTTTGTCTCGCGCTCGTTAAAATTATAACGAACAGAATAATGTCATTGGCAGATGTGGTGGAAATGACCGACGTAATGGAGGCCTATATCACGTTCTACGGATTTATTTCGTTTGCTCCATCTGAGCAACCAAAGCCTTGTACTGTTTGTGGATCATCTTGCCGTCGAACTCGCGGAACTCTGCCAGCATGGCTTGGTTTTCTTGGTCGCTTAAGTAGGATTGAGCTGCGGGGAAAAACATCTTGTCTTCCTTCTCAATATGCTTCGAATAAAAATTGATTAGAATCTGAAGTTTATCGGCGATTTCAGACAAGGCGGCTGTGTCGCCGTTTCGGTAACGCATGTTGGCATCAACAAGGCCTTTGGTTGTCTGTCGCCCGAACACATGTTCTTCGATCAGTTCCTTCATAACTTTCCGGTCAATGGCCGACAGCGGTTTTTTGTCCAAGCAGCGAAACAGTATGTCTTCTTCTTTTCCGTGATGTATTTGGTCGGCATATATTCGTATGAAATCGGCAATTTTATCCACAAATACGGAATCGGCTTTGCCGGTTGATTTAATTTTATCGAGAACATTTTTGGCAACCGGAAGTATTCGTTCGATCAAACGGTGCTCTATCATAAGCGGGCCTCGTGCTTGCATATTTTCTTCCTCCTTTTTGTTTCAGAGATTTTAGGCAGACTCGGCATTGCCCATGGAATTTAATGGCCGTGCCGTTGGGTTTTCATAACTTTCAGGCATTCAAACTCCATTCGATTGTATCGAACCATAGTGGGCAAGTCCTTTTTTGTCAAATTTTCTCAGCGCTTCTTGTCTTCGGCGGCGGGGGAAAATCTTGACAGGATTACAGAATGTACATGGAGTATAACCCCGATTGAGATTACGACAGGTTGAATAATAGAGTCAGAACGACACCATTCCGAAAGAAAACCTGCGGCAATAATGAGAC
Source organism: Lentisphaerota bacterium (assembly GCA_016934225.1). Classification (GTDB taxonomy): domain Bacteria; phylum Verrucomicrobiota; class Kiritimatiellia; order UBA8416; family JAFGTH01; genus JAFGTH01. The sequence continues at coordinate 12,088 of JAFGTH010000125.1, forward strand.
ATAATGTCGCTATCATGTTGTTAAAAGCAATGGAATTTCAAGTAAACATTCTTTAATTACGGTTTTTTCGGGTTTGGCACAAGTTGTGCTGAATTATAATGGAAGAAGGGGACTTTTGAAAGATGAACGGTGAAAAATTTACTCGAAAGGCTCAGGAAGCGCTTGAGGCGGCGCGTGAATGTGCGCTTCGGTTAAGCCATCAGGAGATTGATGGCGAGCATTTGTTGTTGTCATTGCTTGAACAACAAGACGGACTTGTGCCGCAGATTCTGGAGCGTGCCGGTGTCTCGGTTTCAACGATTAAGGCCAGAGTGGAGGGTGAGCTTGATCGCCGTCCGAAGGTGAATGGAGGCGCTATTGAAGAAGGAAAGGTATATGTGACTAACAGGTTCAGTCGTCTGCTTGTCAGGGCGGCTGATGAGGCGAAGAGGTTGAAAGATGATTATGTGTCGGTGGAGCATTTGCTTCTGGCTTTTGTCGAAGAGGGAAAATCTTCGCAATCCGGACGGCTTTTGATCGAGTTTGGCGTTGATAAAGAATCGGTTCTAAAAGAGCTCAAATCTATCAGGGGCAATCAGAAGGTTACCAGCGACAATCCGGAGGGCGCCTATGAGGCGCTCGCGAAATACGGCATGGACTTGGTATCGTTTGCGCGAAGCGGAAAACTGGATCCGGTTATCGGCAGGGATGCGGAGATACGAAGTGTGGTTCGGATTCTGTCGCGCAAGACCAAGAATAATCCGGTTCTCATAGGTGAAGCAGGCGTGGGCAAGACGGCCATAGTTGAGGGATTGGCGCATAGAATTGTTCGCGGCGACGTTCCGGAAGGACTGAAAGATCGCACGATTTTCGCGTTAGACATGACCGCGTTAATGGCGGGGGCAAAATACCGCGGCGAATTTGAAGAGAGATTGAAA
>JAFGTH010000012.1 GCA_016934225.1 Lentisphaerota bacterium
CATGCTCCGATTCGCATGGAACTGAGAAAGACATTGCTGAAAAGAATGGAACAAGCGGGCGAATCATTGCCGGATATTCTTCCGCACGAATAACGCGCTTATGAAGCAAACGATTGTACTCGGAGCGCGCTTCAATGGGCTATTGATCAGGAATGTTGCCGGCAGTCTGCGGAAACGCCATCGCGTGGTCTTGTTGGCGCCGTTTGAATATTGCCTGTGCGTTTGCAATCTGGTACTGTTATAAGCAAGGAGTTGCTTGTGATACTGGGCAAGAAAGTCGTAGTGGTTATGCCGGCGTATAATGCGGAAGCCACGCTTCGCAATACGCATAAAGAAGTAATGGCTCAAGGCATTGTAGACGAGACGGTGGTGGTGGACGATGCCAGTCGTGATCGGACGGTTGAAGTCGCGAAAATGCTGGATCGAACTTATGTATTTGTTCACGACAGCAACCTTGGATATGGCGGGAACCAGAAAACCTGTTATCGCCTTGCACTGGAACGAGGCGCTGACATTGTCATCATGGTGCATCCCGACTATCAATACACTCCGAAGTTGATACCGGCCATGGCCGGTATGATAGCGAACAATCTGTACCACTGTGTGATTGCATCAAGAATTCTTGGCGGCCATGCATTGGCTGGCGGCATGCCGGTATGGCGCTACATATCAAACCGATTTCTAACACTCATTGAAAATGTGCTGTTTGGCGCCAAGCTCTCCGAATATCACACCGGATACCGCGCATTCTCAAGTGAACTGCTCAAGAGTCTCCCGTTGCATATGAACTCGAATGATTTCGTGTTTGACAATCAGATGCTTGCTCAGATTTTGTGGAAAGGTTGCACAATAGCTGAAATCAGTTGTCCGACAAGGTATGCGCCGGATGCGTCTTCAATAAATTTTTCCCGCAGTATTAAATACGGGTTCGGTTGTCTTGCAACGGCAATCTGGTTCCGTGCTGCAAGATTGCACATTGTTAACCCGGGATGGCTTGGAATACGCTCGGAATGATACATCTTTTTTCGGGACCATATTACAGACTGTATTTGCCAAACTTCAACTGCTACACAAAGCCATTATTCCACAACGTCTGATCCAGCACGCATGCAATCCTTTATGAAATATTCTGTCTAAGACGATTACTCCGTCATATATCATCCCATTCCAGTCGTTTTTTATTCATTAAAACGCTCTTTTTACTTGCATAAGTTTGAGCAATGCCACAAAGTTGGGGCCTTCAAACATACAGAGAGATGGATAATGAAAAAGGGCCGAAAATCAACAGCTCAGGAAAATTACCTGAAGACCATTTTGAAGCTTGTCCATGAAAACGGCACAGCGCGAGTGCGCGATATTGCAGCTTCTGTTAATGTTCATAAGTCCACTGTTACAGCGGCATTAAAGGCTCTTGCAGAGAAAAAGCTTGTCAACTACTCGCCTTACAAGTTGGTTACATTAACCGATAGTGGGCAACAACAGGCCGAGGAGTTATTACGCACTCACAAAACAATTGAAAATTTTTTAACGAAAACTCTGCTCGTGCCCAACGATATTGCCGGGCAGAATGCGTGTAGAATGGAACATGTCATAGACCGTCAGACGTTGGATCGTCTGGCGATGTTTGTGGATTTCATTAATCATAGAGGTGGAAATATCATTGATGAATTTGCAACTTATATAAGGAACAATAAGGGAACCAATTAACATTTATGAATACTGCCCCAACAAATAACACTTTCAATTTGATTTCAGTTGCTAACAATGCTGTTGTTGAAGTAGTCGCCATAAACGGCGGACAATCATGCACATATCGCCTTGCCGAAATGGGCATCAGGCCGGGAGTCACTTTTCTGGTCGTCAGGGCTGGTGGGCCTGTAATGATTGAGTTGCAAGGCAGTCGTTTGATGCTTGGGTGTGGCCTTGCGGAACGTATTGTTGTCCGCCAAATTGCGTAAGAAAGTATTTTCATGCAGACCTCATCAATAAATTTCCAGGGTAAAAAACGAATAAAAGTTGCGCTCGCCGGCAATCCTAACACCGGAAAAACCACTATTTTCAACTCGCTTACAGGTGGACGCGAGCATGTCGGCAATTATCCGGGCGTAACAGTGGAAAAGGTCCAGGCTGTAATGTCTCATGCAGAAATGGATATTACGCTGGTTGATTTGCCGGGCACGTACAGCATAACGGCGTACTCTTTGGACGAGTTGATTGCGCGAACATTTCTGATTGATGAGAAACCGGATTTGATCGTCAATGTTATTGACGCTTCAAATCTTCAGCGCAACCTGTATCTTTCTGTTCAACTAATGGAATTGCGTATCCCGATGGTACTCGTCTTCAACCGCAGCGATATTGCCGAAGCGCGCGGTTATACAATAGACACGAATATTCTATCTGCGCTGTTTAAAGCGCCGATAGTGAAGACAGTTGCGCACAAGAATATCGGCATCAACGAATTGCGCGATGCAATTGTGAATTACTGTTCGGTTGACAATCCCGTTCCGCCGGCTCGGATCAGGTACAAACGCGAAATCGAAGTCGAGCTGGCTCATGTTGAGGATCTGATATCGAAGGATGCTTTGTTGACCGGCGGTCTTGAACCGAGATGGTTTGCGGTAAAATTGATTGAGAGCGACAGCGAGATAAAGGAGCGTATACGGAAAAACGCATCAAACCCCGAACAGATTTTCGCTGCAGCGGATGCCGCGATTCAACGCATCAGTCAACATTTCAGCGATAGTCCGAAAATCGTTATAGCAGATAATAGATACGGCTTTATTTCCGGAGCTTGCCATGAGGCAATTCAAAACAGCGTGGAGATCCGTCATAACACGGCTGATAGGATTGATGCCATAGTGACTGACAGACTCTTCGGCATACCGATCTTTCTGGGTCTAATGTATGTGGTTTTCAAACTTGCCTTTACGGTTGGCGAAATACCGATGAACTGGATAGAGAAAGGTATTGAACAGCTCGGCATATTGCTGTCGAACGCCTGGCCGGGCAATTGGAGTCTGGATATTCTTTCCCTTTTGGTTGATGGCGTATTTGCCGGAGTCGGCGGTGTGCTCGTATTTCTCCCGATGATAATACTCCTTTTCCTTTCCATAGCCGCGCTTGAAGATTCCGGCTACATGGCGCGAGCGGCATTTATAGTTGATCGGTTCATGCACAAAATAGGTCTTCACGGACGGAGTTTCGTGCCGATGCTGATAGGTTTCGGCTGCACGGTTCCGGCGATACTCGCAACCAGAGCTCTTCCAAGCCGCCGCGCCAGGATGACAACGATTCTTGTATTGCCGCTTTTCAGTTGCGGCGCCAGATTGCCGATCTATTCGCTGTTTATTTCCGCTTTCTTTCCGGCGACGTGGCGCACACCAATGTTGATGTTCATATATTTGATCGGAATAGCTTTGGCGGCGCTGTTGGCGCGGATACTTACCGCAACGGTTTTCAAAGGAGAGCCGGACGCATTTGTCATGGAATTGCCGCCGTATCGTATTCCAACATTTCGAGGTTTGTGGAGCGATACATGGGAGCGCGCATGGCTTTTCGTACGCAAAGCCGGAACTATAATACTTGCCATATCGGTTGCGCTTTGGTTTCTCACCACCTATCCGAAACTTCACGAGACCGATGTTTCGGGTCTCAGTAACAAAGAAATTGCGGCTGCACGGCTTTCCCATTCAATTGCCGGCAGAATAGGCCATGCGCTTGATCCTGTTATGCGACATGCAGGATTTGACTGGAAAGCAAGCACTGCTCTGATAGGAGCGTTTGCTGCAAAGGAAGTGTTTGTA
>JAFGTH010000126.1 GCA_016934225.1 Lentisphaerota bacterium
AACTTCATGGCGATCATCAATCCCGGCGAGGTCGGCATTCTGGCGGTCTCCAGCGCCACAGAGAAACCGGTTGTGCGCCGCGGAGAAATGGTTGTGCGTACCTTGATGAGCCTGACTCTCTCGGCGGATCACCGCTTGATCGACGGCGCAGCCGCAGCCAAATTCGTGAACTCCGTAAAATCGAAACTTGAGGATATGGACCTATGGAAAAGTTTGATATAGTAGTAGTAGGCAGCGGACCGGGTGGATATCCGGCTGCAATAAGAGCCGCGCAACTTGGCGCAAATGTCGCGCTTGTTGAAAAACAGACACTAGGCGGCACATGCCTGAATCGCGGTTGCATACCAACAAAAGCGCTCATTGCAGCCAGCAGTATGATCGAGCAACTGCAACATGCAGACAAATTCGGCATCAAAACCGGCCCAATTTCGTTCGACTACGCGGCAATGATCAAACGCAAGGATGAAGTGGTCACCACATTGAGAACCGGCGTGGAGCAACTGCTTAAGGCCAATAAGATCCATATATTGTCTGGAACGGCTTCGTTCATTAACAGACAAAACCTGCGAATCGCATCGGGCGATTCGAAACCTGATATGTTTCTTCAAACCGACTCGGTTGTTTTGGCAACCGGTTCGGAATCGTTCGTACCCGGTTTTATCCCCAAAAACCCGCGCATTTTTGACAGCACAATGTTTCTCGAAGCGACGAAATTGCCGACAAGTATGATTATTCTCGGCGGAGGCGTGATCGGATGCGAGTTCGCATGCATGACTGCGCCGCTGGGCGTGAAGGTTACCATTGTCGAGATGCTCGACGACATACTTATGGTACTCGATAAAGATGTTCGCGCAGAATTACGGCGGCATATGGAGAACTCACTCGGCATCCGCATCCTTACAGGCAAGCCGCTCGAGAAGATCAAAGCCACAAAAACCGGCGTCTCAGGTTTCTTCGGCGATAAACAGCTCAATGCAGACACAATGCTGGTGTCCATCGGACGGAAACCCGTTTCCAGCGGACTTTCCCTTGATACAGTCGGTGTCGAGACAAATCAGGTCGGCAACATTGTGGCGGACCCTTACATGCAAACTTCGGCGACAGGAATTTACGCAATAGGCGATGTCGTGGCGGGCAGCACACAACTCGCCCACGCGGCTACATCACAAGGCATCACCGCCGCCGAAAACATATGCACCAAACGACTGCGACGTTCCGAAACCAGTATCCCTGCATGCATCTTCACCTCCCCAGAAGTAGGCAGCGTCGGATTGACGGAACAACTTGCAGTTGCCAACAGTTTGTCCGTCAAAACCGGCAAATTCGTCTTTAAATCGCTTGGCAAAGCGCTGGCCGCCGGAGAGCCTGACGGGTTCGTAAAATGGGTCGCCGACACAGACACCGCCCGTTTATTGGGCGCCCACGCAATAGGTGCACATGCCACCGAACTCATTGCAGAGGCAGCTACCGCAATTCGGTCGGAATTAACAATAGACGACATAGCCGGCACTATTCATTGTCATCCAACGTTTTCGGAAGCCTGGATGGAAGCCGCTCATGCGTTCCATGGCGAATGCATTAACGCCGCGCCAAAGAGAAAACGATGACTCAATTAGCGCCCGAATTCGCCCCGATGAGCGCGCGTGGCGCTGAAATCGCGCCGCTCATAGATCATACACTGTTAAAGCCGGACGCCTCTCGCGATGCCGTGCAAGCGCTTTGCAATGAAGCAGTTCATTACAAATTCATGTCGGTTTGCGTGAACCCCGTAATGGTTACAGTTGCCGCAGAAATACTCTCTGGAACAGGAATAAAAACCTGCACAACCATAGGATTTCCGCTCGGCGCTACCACGACCGATACAAAACGGTTTGAATCCGAAAGAGCCATTCGCGACGGAGCGCAAGAACTGGATATGGTCCTTTGCATATCCGCCCTGAAAGATAAGGACTTCCGCTACGTTAACAACGATATCGCCGCAGTGGTGAAGGTCGCCGAATCCAAAATAGTGAAGGTTATCATCGAAACATGCCTGCTCTCTAACGAAGAAAAGCGCAATGCCTGCACAATCGCCAGAGATGCCGGCGCGTCTTTCGTCAAAACATCAACAGGCATGTCGGGCGGCGGAGCTACATGCGAAGATATACGACTGATGCGACAAGTCGTCGGTAAAGATTTCGGGGTCAAGGCCAGCGGAGGCATCAAGACTCTTGCTTGCACGCTTGACCTAATTGCCGCAGGAGCAAATCGCATCGGCACAAGCTCCGGCGTAAACATCGTCACGGCAAGTCGGCCTCAACCCGCTGATTTTGCTAGTTCAGGCCAATCAAGGCCAAGGCGTTGAGGATGAAGCTGTATGAATACCGCGAATCCTCAATAACGGCGGCCCTGGGGCAGGCATGGGCTCGCCTCTGGTAAAGAATTGCATGCATCTTCTCTTTCCCGGGACCATATTACAAACTGTATTTGCCAAACCATTCAACTGCCATACAAATCCATTATTCCACAACGTCTTCTGGACAGTGCCCCCAATGCTTGACCCATAAAACAAATTGATGGTATATTACCTCAGTTTACTATATTTGACACATTTTATGTATACGCAATATTGGAAATTGCAGCTTTTGCCGTTTGAAAATGCGCCTGACCCGAAATTCTTCTACGAATCCAAGGGCCATAAAGAGGCGTCTGTAAGACTCGCATTCGCAATAGAAACACGCAAGGCAATGGCGCTAATCACCGGCGATTACGGCAGTGGGAAGACCATAATGTGTCAATCGGTGAAAAACCGGCTTCATCCCAACAATTACCGGATCGCCTTCGTTTCAAATCCACATATGGATTCCCTGGATATAACTCGTGAAATCGCGTATCAGCTCGGCGAGGACATTGCAACTCGTTCCAAGTACGAAGTGCTTCATGCACTCAACAATCTGTTGGAACGTCATTACGGAGCAGGCCGTCATTGCGTTGTCGTTATTGACGAAGCGCAAGTCATCGGAGAATCGTCGGTTCTCGAAGATCTCCGATTGCTGCTTAATCATCAAATAGACGGGCATTTTCTGATGACACTTGTGCTTGTCGGCCAAACCGAACTCAACGACATGCTCAGACCCATCCCGCAAATGACTCAAAGAATCGGGTTGCGTTACCAAATACCACACCTTGATCTGGACGAAGTAGCGCCGTACATGGCGCACCGATTGAAAATGGCCGGCGGAACACTTGACATCTTTGCCGACGACGCAATCCATGAAGTCGCAAAACAAAGCAAAGGGAATCCAAGGGAAATTAATGCTCTATGCGACATGGGCATGTTAACATGTTCACTGCAAGGACTTAAACAAGTTACTTCTGGCGCGATTATGGAAGCAGCAAAGGAGAGAACATGACCGATACGAACCAACCGAAGGTGCTGATTGCAGATGACGACCAACTGGTGTGCAAAGTACTTACCATTATTTTCTCGAAGCTTGGCATGCGCTGTCTCCGCGCTCAAACAGGATCAGAGGCAATTGACATGCTGAAAGATACGAACAATCTATTCGCGCTCATGATCTTGGACCTTGTGCTGCCCGGCAAATTGACAGGCTGGGAAGTTCTGACCACGGTGCGAGATTGCACACACCTTGCGTCCATGCCGATTATTGTAATGACAGGCGCGAATATATCGGAACATGAGACAAAAAAACTCCTTGAAAAAGCGCAGGTTGTCGTTCAGAAGAGGGATTTTGCCGTTGAATCATTCTCAAAACTGGTAATCAACATGCTCAATAAGGAACCGTCATGAGGCTAAGCGACCTTATAGACAAAGGCGGAAATGCGCTGGATAAACCGGGCTCAAAATGGTCGGCGCCGGTTTCCTCTGAGCTGAATTTTCATGTCCCGAAACCGTTGGCTCCTGATAATGATACAAACAACGAGAACAAAGAAACATTGTCACAGCAGCCTCCGGTGCAATGGCTGCCCAGTACCACTGCTGCATTGGCCAAAGCCGAACAGCGAATTAAAGCCGCACGCAAAAAAACATATGACAGTACACCGGATGCAATCTACCAAGCAGCCCAACAACTCAATATACCAATTCCCCCAAGCAAAGAAAAGGCATTGGAGAACGCCAAGAATGCCATTCTGGACGTGTTCACCACTGCAGCCAACGATCATGACAAACTCGGCGATAAATGGGACAAGATTGCCGGCACAACATCTGATATTGCCGCAACTATCACCAAAGATCTGAATTTAGCGCTGGTGCTGGAACGCAACTCCGACGATGAGCACCATGTGCTTAATCACTGCCTTAACTCCGCGCTGATAGTTGCCGCTGTTGCGCCAAATGTCAGTACGGAGTGCGGCATCAAAGAAATAATTGCCGCGGCGCTGGTACATGATATCGGATTGGGAATACTCGGCATTGACTTTAGTTATAATGAATCGGCCGATCGCTTCAAACAACATGTTTTAACCGGAGTTGAGGCGTTAAAAAAAATGCAGGCGCCGGAACTTGTCATCAAAATGGTTGAGCAGCATCATGAAACAATTGCCGGAACCGGCTATCCGGCTGCAATCAAACCACCAGAACTGTTGATCTGTAGTCAGATATTGTCGCTGACTGAATCATTCGAACGAATCATGAGTAATGCCCGTAACGCAGGTAAGAACGGAAAACCGATAGAGAACTATGTTCAGAAAGCCATATCAATTCACCGCAAAGACTTTGACCCTATCGTCCTCAAAGCGCTTATCGAAATCCATGGCTTCTATCCGAATGGCACCATGGTCGAACTGACGAATCGCTCGATTTGCCAGGTAATCGGCCAGAATAACGGGTTTCCGCTGCGACCAATCGTCAAGGTTGTTATTGACGGATCCGGCAATCATCCCGAGAAATTGGAAGTAAAGAACTTGCAAGAAATCAAGTCATTGTCAATTATCAGGACAATTACGGACATGAACATGTAACAAGAAATGAACTATCGCAATATACTGTTGGCAATCATTCTTCCGTCAATCGCAGGATGCAGTTCCATGCTGGGACCCGCCGGCGCCACGCACACTATTGAAGCCGAAAAAGAAATGCTTCGACAACAAGCCGGTGTCATTCTGGCGCAGGTTCAAGCCCTGGCGAATACCGCAGAAGAATCCGAAAAGATAAGGCCTAAAGACATAGTCACCATTCAGGTATGGATGCGTGATATGAAAACGCAATTTGAAGGATTTCCGCTGAATGCCGAAGTGCCGCTTGGCGGACAAATATTCATACCCGGCATCGGAACTACATTCGTTGTGGGAAGCACAGACGCCGAATTGACTGCAATGCTGTCGGAGAAATTTGCCAAAATGCTTAAGAGTCCGACAGTGCTTGTTGAACATAAAGAGAAAATTTCCCTTTCCCGCGCAGATGAAGTGATTCATTCCGCGCGCTATGTAAGTATTCTAGGCTGGATTGAAAAACCAGGCATCTACCCCATTGCAACCCGCACTACTGTCCGCGACATCATCGCTCATGCCGGAGGACCAAAAATTTTTGCAAAACAAAAAAAAGTGTATCTCGTCAGAGGATCCGTTGATAATCCCAATATTATCACGTTAAATCTGAGACACATCAAAACAGGCAGGGATCTCGAATCAAATCTCGTATTACAGCCGAATGACGCAATATATATGCCGCCGGTCCGTATGTGGCGGGTTTATGATGCTATTCGCATCGTTTTGCTGCCAATATCCGCCGTGCGTGACGCTATTTGGCTGACAAGCGGACTTTAAACACAAAGGATCATCAGAATGCCACAGCAGGAAATGATATTCAGCGATTACCTGCGGGTTCTCGTTAAACACAAAACAACGATAATTCTGACAATGATCGCCGTAACCGTATCTACCTATGCGTGGGCATCCAGACAAAAACCTGAGTTTAAAAGCACGGCACGCATCAAGATTCAGAAAATTCAGACTTTCGCAAACATGTTCGATGAGTTCCTGATCAGCAGTGGCGATCCGATTCAGAACTATGTACACGAAATAACGAGTCAAAACGTCGTGTCATCTGCGGCGGCAACGCTCAAAAACGACCGGCACTTCGTGGACGAATTCAAGCTTGCCGAAGCGGTCTCCGCTGTACGCATACCGTCCACCGATCTGATAGATATTACCGCAAAAGGCCCGTCGCCATCGGCTTCAAAAGCATGGTGTGACGCGGTTGTTAATGCGTTTATAACAGAACACGAAAAGAATACGACTGCAAATTCAAAAGAAGAGTTTGACTACATACAAAACGCTCTATCCAATAAATTATCCGAACTGCGCAATATAAATATATATTACGGCGAACAACTCGGCCGGGCAGAATCAGAGTCTGTAGAATATGATCAGACGAAAATACTTGCTGAACGATATGTGGATGCGCAAATCAGGCTTCAGACCCTTAGAGATACCGGTAATTATACTGAAGATTATCCTGAAATAGCCTCTTTGAAACAAACTATTTCAGACATTTCGCAACGGTTGAAATCCGTTTCGGAAAAAGGAGTAAAAGTAAAAACGGTTTCGCACGACAACGAACAGACAAAACGAGTTCTTGAAGAAATGGTCAGTTATCTGACCAAACGTCTTGAAGAAGCGCGAATCTCTCAGACAATCAAGAATGAAAGAATCATCTTTCTTGAGCCGCCGCGTCCGGGAACAGAAATTACAACAGCAAAGGCATACCTGACTGCCGTCGGCACACTGCTTGGACTGATGCTCGGCATAATTCTGGCGTTTATCGCCGAGAATCTGGACACATCCATAAGAACACTCGTCGAAATAGAAAATATCTTTAGACTTCCGATACTCGGCATAATTCCGCATTTCGTTCCCGGAGAAGAAATGATACCGATAAAGCCGGAAGGATTCTGGGATAAACTGCGGTATTCCGATACCATACATACCGTTACTGTGTTCTGGCGCGCGTTAAATTCTTCCATACACAAACGAAAACGCGACAGCGCCGGTCAAACTCCCGGAGCGAGCACGTTAATCGTTCCGTTCTCACCGCGTTCCCCTGCAACGGAAGGTTATCGAGCAATCCGCACAAATCTTCAGCTCGCAGGACAAAACAATAAAGTGCCGGCAACCCTTGTCACTAGCGCGGGACCTGCAGAAGGGAAAAGCACCACAATAGCTAATCTGGCTTTTGCGTTCGCGCAGGCCGGAAAACGCACACTGCTTGTCGGTGCAAACATGCGACGCCCCAGCCTTTACCGCACATTCGGACTTGCCAGAGAAAACGGCCTTTCCGAAATATTGATTGGCGATTCTCAATGGAACAGCGTCGTAAAAGACAATCGCGATCTTGCCCTCGGTGAAAAATCAGATGAAGGGGTCGCAACAGCGCCCGGCACAGAAAACCTCTTTTTTATCACGTGCGGAGGAAGAACCGTTCAGCCCGCCGAGTGGCTGTCACTCCCGATATTCGCCGTTCTCGTCAAGGAGTGGGAAGAAGCGTTCGATGTTGTGCTTATTGACGGCCCACCTACACTTCCCGTTCCCGACAGTGTTATTATGAGTGCCGCTATCGGACACGTAGTGCTTGTGTATCAGTCCGGCTCAACACAACGCGACTCAATGCTTCGCGCAATATCGCTGATCAAAAAAGCCGGCGCAACTATTACAGGCCTTGTACTGAATGATATCAAGGCAACATGGAGCACCAGTCCAGACTACTTTCACTACCGGGGTTACTACGGCAGACCCGAGAAGTAGGTTCTATGGCCGGACCTGACAGCAATCTCAACATTTCCAGCAAAGCTCTTCTGGGTTTTCTCCTTATCGGTGTGATACTCGCACTGGGCCGCCTGGGAACTCAGATCCAACTGCATGTGCTTGCCGCCATTATGACGTTTTTTCTGGTCATGGCCGTTTCCTTTGTGCGCGGTACCGAAGGCTTATACATTATAATTTTTGCCATGCTTTTCAGCCCGGAAATCTCGTCCGGCATCGCAACCGGCAAAGCAACCGGCGAAGGATCAGAAGGCGTAATACTGCGATTGGAAGATATTATTATTCTCGCAGTTGCGGGCGGCTGGATGCTTCGATCAGCATATACCGGACGGCGGCACGGTATAATCCATACACATGTAAACAGCGCAATCTGGATCTATATGGGCGCATCATTTGTCGCTACACTGCTTGGGTCCATTCGCGGATCGGTCTCATCGTTCGCGTCGGGCATATTTAACAATCTCAAGTATTTCGAGTACTTTCTGCTCTATTTCATGATTCTTGCGCATGTAAGAACAAAACAAGCAGTCGTCCGCATGATATGGGCAATGCTGACGGCTTTTTTTCTCGTCCTGTTGTATGCTTATACAAGAATAGGAGTGCATACCCGATTAACAGCGCCATTCGATCCCGGTCAACCCAACACCTTCGGCGGTTATATTGTGCTTCTGATGTGCGTAGCAGCAGGCATTGCCCTCGCCGATAAGCGTGTAAAAACACGAGCAATCACTTTATTTCTGCTCGCTTTCGCTATACCTCCGCTTTTCCTCACCCTGTCACGCGCATCGTACCTCGCATTTGCCGCGGCTGTCATTATGTTTCTCGTCTTCAGCCAGCACCGAATCTTAATTAGCGCCATACTCGTCGGAGCTTTTGCTGCAATGCTTCTTGGATTACCGTTACTGCCCGACCGTGTGGAAGACCGAATAGCTGTCACATTTCAGGGATATCGTGAACATGACGAAAACATTGCCGGCATCAAACTGGACTCGTCGGCATCAGAGAGAATCAGAGCTTATAAACGCGCAATACAAAGCTGGCTGGATAATCCCCTGCTTGGAAATGGAGTCACAGGAACTCATTTTATTGACGGCCAATATCCGCGACTTTTGGCCGAAACGGGTATTGTGGGCCTTTCGGCATTCGGATATATGATAGCACAACTCCTGCTGTCAGTACGGAGAATATACAGGACAACTGAAGATCCGTTTTTCAAAGGAACCGCAATGGGGCTCATCTGCGGAATTGCCGCCGTATTGGCACACGCTTTGACGGCCAACAGTTTTATTATTATTCGAATTGCGGAACCGCTCTGGTTGTTGACCGGTCTGGTATTACTGATGCCAAGCGTCACAGAACACGCCGCCCATGAGCCCGAAGACGCAAATTATTACCCGAATCCCGAACAAACACCTGAGTCCTGAAAAATGAATATTCTAATGTTAAGTGATGTTTCAGCTCATACCGTTATTGGCGGAGCCGAACGCATGATGCGCGGACAATGCGACGGCCTTAGCGCAATGGGACACAACGTCTCGTTAATCGTCCGAGCGCCTGTAAACGATCGGCGCACAACAGTCGAGTTCAACGACATTATCGAACATCGTTATCAAGTCAAGCGAACGACACCTGTCGAATACCTTGCAACCACAATAAAAGAATCGTCTCGCAAATTCGACATTCTGACGAAACGAAAACCAATGGACGCTGTAATGGTTCACCAATCCCTGTCCGGACTCGGACCAATCATGCAGCACAAGAACGCCTGTAAATTGTGGCTCTATGCATGCTACTCGCTCGCCCACGAGGAATACAAAACCAGAAACCCCATCAAACCCGGTCTGTTCGGAATTCTGTCATGGCATTTTCATTCAGCGACGCGACGACTGATCGAAAAAACTGTGATTCGACGTTGTGATAAAGTTCTTGTTCTAAGCGAATTCATGCGAGCCCGTGTAATAAAATACCACAGGGTAGATCCTCAAAAAATTGTGCTAATCCCCGGAGCCGCAGACAC
>JAFGTH010000127.1 GCA_016934225.1 Lentisphaerota bacterium
CCATTTCAATTGAAGAGATGGGACGAGCCGGCGAATGGAAGGCGCCGGCAGACCGAATAGAAGAGGCGATTGACAAACTATCCGTGATTCTTGGCGTTGAGCAACAAATCACGCGTCGTGATATAGAAATGCATTTAGGGCGCCGACGTCCTTTGCCGCTCCTTGCGTGGAAGGATATCGGCCAAGAAGCGATAGCTCGTTGGGAGGAAAGCGGCGAAAATATTCGCGGTGTTGATGTGCATGTTTATTCGGTGAGGTTGTATCCACAAGGCAATTTGGCGGCGCATGTGATTGGTTATGTTGGGAGCGCGGATCCGAAATCCTTCTCAAATGACGGAAAGGATTTTCATTATCATCTCCCGGAGATGACGGGCGCTCGAGGCATTGAGAAGATAATGAACGGTCCGCTTACCGGTTGCGCCGGCGAGGAACATGTGCGAATTACTGTTGAAGGGTATCGGTATCCATACGACAGGTGTGGCGAACAGACTCCAAGTGCCGGTATGGATGTTGTGCTGGCGCTGGATTCGCGCCTTCAGAAAACGGCTGAAGATGTGATGGAAGGAACGACTGGAGCTGTTGTGATCCTTGACCCCCGTAATGGTGATGTGCTCGCTTTGGCGAGCAGTCCGACATTTGATCCGAACACTGTCAGGGAGAATTGGCAAGTTCTCATCTCCGATGAAAAAAAACCGCTTATCAACAGAGCAGTATCCGGTTTGTATCCGCCTGGAAGTACGTTCAAGCCGATGGTTGCGATTGCGGCTTTGGAGAGCGGACGAGCAGAGGGCAATACCAGTTTTAATTGCCCTGGTTATTTTGAGTTGGGGAAAACCCGTTTTCATTGTTGGAATCATTTAGGACATGGTTGGATAAATATGCGTAAGGCGATTGAGCAATCGTGCAACTCTTATTTTTGTCAACTCGGCCTTAAATGTGGATATGAACGTATTTATCACATGGCTGAGGCGGTGGGATTCGGACAAAAGACGGGTATTGATCTGGACTATGAAATGAAGGGATTGATTCCGGACAATGCATGGAAGATCCGATATCAGAACGATCAATGGCGCAGTGGCGATACCTGCAACGTATCTATAGGTCAGGGCGCACTACTTGTGACGCCGTTGCACATGGCTGTGTTCACTGCGGCAATAGCCAACAAAGGGTTTGTATATAGACCGAGACTGGTGCTGGCGGACAGATATTACGATGAGGTTGAGGATATCAAAGCGAGGGGATTGCCTGATCCCATGGCGGCGGCCAAGGGAGATTTGGTGAATGACCTGCGATGGTCAACTGAGACCATGCATATAGTTCGGGGCGGTATGTATGATGTTGTTCATGCAAAGCGTGGTACAGGCAGGCGGGCGAAGGTCGAAGGTGTGGAAATAGGAGGCAAAACAGGTACTGCGGAATACGGTCCACGTGATCAGAAGAAAAAATATGCGTGGATGATTGCGTTTGCGCCGTATGTAGAACCCAGGTACGCGATGGCAATTGTCATAGAGGATGCAACTGCCGGTGGCGTTGACGTTGCGCCAAAGATTGCAGAATTGATAAAAAGCGCGATGAAGATTGAAGGGCTTGATAAAGCTAAAACTGTTGTCGCGTCAAATTGAGGAAATTAGAATTGGCAGGACGTACTGAAAATATTTTCTCCCTTACACGAATGAGCTGGGTGTTAACACTGGCGATCCTGCTGCTTCTTGTGGCAGGCGTTCTGTTTGTTTACAGCTCTTGTTACGTCAATCCTGAGCAGCCTGTTCGTACGCTTTATCTCAAACAGGTGATGTGGGCGTTGGTTGGGTTGATGTGCTATTTGATATTCGCCATGATTGACTATCACAAACTTGGCACGCTCTCGTGGTGGGCATATGCCGTGTGCATTTTGCTCCTGGTACTGGTTCTTTTTATCGGGAAACGTATATACGGCGCGAGAAGGTGGCTCATGCTGTTTGGTATAGGGATACAGCCGTCGGAATTTGCGAAAGTGGCAGTCGTGATTGTGCTTGCCAATGTGTTGAGTCAGCCCGGGTTGGACTTTAGAAACGTGAAAGTTATCGGATTAATTTTAACAATCGTGGCTTTGCCGGTATTTCTTATAATGAAAGAGCCCGATTTAGGAACAGCGATGATATTTGTGCCGACTGCAATGGTGATGCTGTTTGTGGCCGGCATGCCGATCAAGACGCTTGTTTACATGGTTGTGATGGCGGTGGTGGTGGTGTTGTTGCTTCTTGGTGTGTTGTTTTTGCCCGGGAAGCTTGGTTTATCGCAGGGTACTCAGGATCGGTTTCGCGAGATGACGGGAATATCGGAATATCAGAAAAAGAGAATTGAAGTTTTCTTGAACCCGTCTAAAGACCCGCGCGGCGCCGGTTGGAATAAGCGGCAGTCTGAAATCGCAGTAGGGTCCGGCAAAACATGGGGTCGGGGATGGACAAAAGGGAAACAGAACATGCTTGGTTTCTTGCCGAGATCCGTAGCTCCAACGGATTTTATCTATTCCGTGATTGCGGAGGAGGCCGGATTTGTGGGGTCTATGGCTGTCCTGTTCTTGTTTTCGGTCATAGTAACGACCGGTCTTATGACGGCTGTTGCTTCATGGGATCAGGTTGGCCGCTTATTGTGTGTTGGAATTGTGGCGATGCTGTTCTGCCATGCATTCATTAACATCTCAATGACAGTCGGTTTAATGCCGATTACGGGCTTGCCGCTTCCGTTATTGAGCTATGGAGGTTCTTTCATGGTGGTCATGATGTCCGCCTTGGGTATTGTTCAAAGTGTGCGTATTAGATCCCGGCATGTTGAATCATTCAGATAACGCCGGGAAGGCAGCGGATATGCTGCCATGTTTTTTGAGGAGGTAAATATGTTTGGGTGGGCAAGGAAGAATAAAACAAAGACTGAAATAGTGGTTAATTCGGAGAATCTTGAGACTCGTGTTGCTGTAATCGAGAATGGGAGGCTGGAAGAGTTCCAGGTTGAACATCCGACCGAAGAGCATATTGTCGGCAGTATCTACAAAGGCACGATTCAGAACCTTGAGCATGATTTGCAGGCGGCGTTTGTGGACATAGGCTTAAAGAAAAACGCTTTTCTTCACTATTGGGACATGAATCCGGATGATGCAATTCGATTGGAAACAGAAGAAGGTCGTAGACGATATGGTTCGCGCGGGAGGAAACGCGTGGACAATGCGAGTATAGAACGTCAGTTTCCTGCCGGTTCATCAATAATAGTTCAGGTAACCAAGGGGCCTATCGGAACAAAAGGTCCGAGAGTCACAGCCAGTCTCAGTATTCCCGGGAAATATCTTGTAATGATGCCGGGTTCGCGTCTGAAAGGGGTCTCGCGCAAAATTTCTGATCTAAAAGACCGGCAGCTTCTCAAGAAAATGCTTGCCGGACTTGAAATACCTCAAAACGTTGGCGTTATTATTCGCACGGCTGCGTTGGGCGCCGGCAAAAAGGGATTGATCAAGGATTTGACACATCTGTCGCTAGTATGGAAAGACTTGGAGAAGTCCATTAAGGAAAATCCGGCGCCATGCTGCCTTTACCAGGAACCCGATTTGGTTGAACGTGTGGTTCGTGACTGGCTCACGGAAGACATAGACAGAATAGTCATAGATTCACGCGAACGTTTTGATGCCGTTCGCGAAGTGGCTGGCCGTATTTCGCGAAAGGCTCGATCACGCGTACAAAGATACGAAGGAGATTTACCGATATTCGATTATTACGAGATAGAACGCCAGTTGGATCAAGCGTCTCAAAGAAAAGTGCCTTTGAAATCAGGAGGCTACATCGTGTTTGACGAAACGGAAGCCCTGATAGCAATAGATGTTAATACCGGACGGCACAAAGGTAATGGATCGCAAGAAGAAGCAATATTTGAGGTGAATATCCAGGCTGTCGAAGAAGTGGCGCGTCAGCTCAGACTGAGAAACATTGGAGGTCTGGTGGTGGTGGACCTCATAGACATGAAAGCTCGTAAGCACCAGAACGCGGTGTATCGCGCAATGAAAGCTGCTCTGAAAAGAGATAGAGCCAGAACAAATGTGTTGCCGATATCCGATCTTGGAATATTGGAGATGACGCGGCAACGCGCTGAACAGAGCTTGCAGTCATCAATGTATGTTGATTGCCCATATTGTCATGGAAAAGGCAGTGTCAGATCACCATTGGGCATGAGCGTGAACATTCAAAGACAAATATCGGCTATTGTGCGTAAACACAAAAGAACCCAGCTCACAGACGATCTCCAGGTGGTTGTGCATCCAACCGTTCTTGAAAGATTGAAGAATGAGGACGAACAATTTCTCATGGATCTTCAGTCGGAATTGGCGGGCCATCTAAGTTTTAAGTCGGATTCGAGTAAGCACATGGAATATTTTGCGATCAACAATGTAACCACCGGTGACGTCCTTTATTCTACAAATTCCAAGTAATGAGTGCGTAAGCAACCGACGAATATAAGGGAGCAGGTTTGTTCGCCAGAATTTGCGTTATAATGACGGTATTTTATTTGTCGTTGCATGTCTGTGTGGTGACTGCGCAGGATGCGAACGATCTGTTTCCGTGGAAGGAAGCAACATCAAACGACTTGGCGCAGCCGATTGAGCTGAGTGGTGATGTTGTCGAATACAATCGCGGTTCGGGTCAGGCCAACGCCTGGGGCAATGTTGTTATCCAATGGGGTGATGACGAGCTCCGTGCAGATATGATCAATTTTAATACCGTCACCGAGGATGTGTATGCGTCTGGTAATGTGACGGTGAAAAGGATGGGCGGCACATGGCACGGTACAGAGGCAAGGTACAACATTCGAACCGGGGCGGGAAGCGTTCCGGGGATGTTCGCAACCGCTGGGCCTTTTATTATTGATGCCTCCCAATCCGAGAAGATTGACGGGAAGTATGTTTTTAAGGATGCAACGGTAACAACTTGCGCGATGCCTCCCGGCCACAAACACTACTGTCTTAAGGCCCGGAAAGCCACAATGCTTCCGAGGCATTATTTGTTATTACAGGGGGCGGTATTACAGATAGGATCGGTACCGG
>JAFGTH010000128.1 GCA_016934225.1 Lentisphaerota bacterium
GCGGTTCGGCCAAACAAGGGAGAAACAGAGAATTCCAGGCAGTCCTGCCCCTTCGCGGCAAGGTATTGAATGTCGAGAAATCAAGATTGGACAAAATACTCAGTAACAGAGAAATCAGAACGCTTGTCACCGCAATCGGCGCTGGAATCGGAGAAGACGACTTCGATCTGACAAAAACCAGATATCACAAAATCATCATCATGACTGACGCCGATGTTGATGGCGCGCACATTCGAACTCTTCTGCTCACTTTTTTTTATCGTCAAATGAAGCAACTCGTTGAGCATGGATATATATATCTTGCGCAGCCGCCTTTGTATAAGATCACCAGCAAAAAACACGAGGAATATGTTGAATCGGACGAGCAGCTGACCAAACGACTACTTGAAGCCGGATCTGAGGACATCTCATTCATATGCGCCAAAGAAGGCTCCACCTTTCACGGCAAAGCACTCAGCACAATTTTGAACACACTGACTCATATTGAGGCCGTTGCCAACAGCCTTAATAGAAGAGGCATATCTCTTCAAGAGTATCTCCGACAAAAACATCCCGAAACCGGACATTTCCCAAAATACCTTGTCACTGTCGAACATGAAACAACTTCCGAACGTTATTTCGTCTACACAGACGCCGAACTTACAAAACTGCGGGAGGATGTCGAACGAAGGTTAGGCAAACAACTTGATATTTTCACGGGCGAAACCAATGAGGAAGAGCCCAAATCCGTCTTCAATTGGATCGAAATATACGCAGCAGCTTCGATCGGAAAACTGGTTGCGGACATGGATAAAAAAGGATTCACCATTGATCAATACGAAACTACTGAAGAACCCATCGGCTTCGTTACAAATGGCGAAGTCGGCAATCGTTCAATATACTCGTTGCCTGAACTGCTTGACGTAGTCCGCACTATGGGCCGCAAGGGTATTTCTATCCAGCGTTACAAAGGACTGGGTGAAATGAATCCAGACCAACTTTTCGACACTACCATGAACCCGGAAAATCGCAGACTTTTACAGGTAATGCTCGAAGATTCAATGAACGCAGATTCCATTTTTAATATTCTCATGGGAAACGAGGTCGAACCCCGCAGGCAATTTATCGAAGACAATGCGTTGAATGTCAAAAACCTTGATGTCTGATGATTAACGAAGAACAAAAAACCGAACCGATCGAAAAAATCGAGCATATCAGCCTGGTAGAGGAAATGCGCGTTTCGTACATTGACTACTCTATGAGCGTCATAGTGGGCCGCGCTCTCCCCGATGTGCGCGACGGTCTTAAACCGGTTCATCGCAGGGTGCTTTTCGCGATGCGCGAACTTGGCAATACCCATAATCACCCTTATAAGAAATCAGCGCGCGTCGTCGGCGACGTAATCGGTAAATACCATCCACACGGCGACACAGCGGTTTACGATACGATCGTACGGTTAGCTCAGGATTTCTCCCTGCGTTATCCGTTGGTGGACGGACAAGGCAACTTCGGTTCAATAGACGGCGATCCGCCGGCCGCAATGCGCTATACCGAAGTTCGCATGAATCAACTGGCAGAGGAACTCCTTGCGGATATCGACAAAGAAACGGTTGATTTCGGGCCCAATTACGATGAGTCGCTGGAACAGCCTCTGGTAATGCCATCCAAGATCCCTAACCTCTTGCTGAACGGATCAACAGGTATCGCCGTTGGAATGGCCACAAATATCCCTCCTCATAATATATGCGAACTCGTTGATGCATTAATTGACCTGATCAACAACCCCTCTATCACAGTTGATCAACTCATGGAACATATCAAAGGACCGGATTTCCCCACTGGGGGTATTATCTGCGGCACAGCCGCTATCAAAAGCATGTACAGAACCGGCAGGGGTCAAATGCAGGTTCGCGGCCGCGCCGTCATAGAAGAGAACCGCCAAGGCAAAGAAGTTATCATCATTACCGAAATCCCATACAACGTCAACAAGAGCGTACTCATAGAACATATGGCCAAATTGGTACAAGATAAAGTCTTGGATGGCATATCGGATTTGCGCGATGAATCAAACAAGGAAGGAATAAGAATAGTCGTCGAGCTCAAACGCGGCGTGATTCCTAAAGTGATTTTAAATAATATCTATCAACATACGCAAATGCAGACCACGTTCGGCGCCATTATGCTTGCTCTCGACAACGGCAAGCCCAAAATTCTGAACCTTAAAGATCTCCTGCATTGCTTTACCAATCATAGATTTGATGTCATCACAAGGCGTACCAAATTCGAACTGTCCAAAGCCGAAGCGCGAGCTCATATCCTCGAAGGCCTGAAAATTGCCCTGGATAATCTGGATGCGGTCGTTAAAACAATCCGCAAATCCGGAAATAGAGATGAAGCGCGCACCGGTTTGATGACCGGATTTAATCTGAGCGAAATTCAAGCAAATGCCATTCTGGACATGCGTCTGTACCAACTCACAGGCCTTGAGCGAAACAAGGTGGACAATGAATACCTGGAAATCATTAAACTGATCTCGCATCTCAAAGACTTGCTGGCTAACGAGAATAAAATCTACGATGTCATCAAAAACGAACTCATCGCAATGAAACAGAAATATGGCGATATGCGCCGAACCGATATCGCACCCGACGAAAATGAAATAAACATGGAAGATCTCGTCGCAGACAGGGGCTGCATAATCACAGCCAGCCACGAAGGCTACATAAAGCGTGTGCCTATCGATACCTACAAGGAGCAACGGCGTGGCGGCAAAGGTGTGGCCGGTATGGCAACAAAGGAAGAAGATTATGTCGAACACCTGTTCGTGGCGCATATGCACGATTTTATACTCTTCTTCACGTCCCAAGGCAGAGTCCACTGGAAGAAATTATACGAGATCCCAGAAGCCTCCCGCATAGCAAGAGGCAAAGCCATCGTCAACCTGCTTAATATCACGAACGAAGAAAAAATTGCCGCAATGATCAAAGTCAGAGAATTCTCCGATTCGTGCTATCTAGTTATGGCCACCGAACGTGGCGTGGTTAAGAAAACCGACCTTTCCGCATTCGGAAATCCCAGGAGCGGCGGAATAATCGCAATAAACATAGATAACGGTGACAGCTTGATCGGTGTCAAACCAACCACCGGAAATAACGATGTAATGCTTACAACACAGCTCGGAAAGAGCATTCGTTTCTCCGAGTCAAAGTTGCGTGGCCAAGGGCGGGCAACACGTGGCGTGAAGGGCATCACACTCTCTAAAACAGATCGTGTCGAAAGCCTGGAAATTGTAAATACTGAGGCTACATTTCTCACTTGCACTGAAAACGGCTACGGAAAAAGAAGTTCTTTTGACGACTATCGCAGGCAGGGACGCGGCGGACGTGGAATAATCGCAATCCGCACATCAGAAAGAAACGGCAAAGTAGTCGGAGCTCATGCAGTTCTGCCCACCGATTTCCTGATCCTGGTGACCGCAAAAGGCAAAATGATCCGAATGGCTATTGATGATATCCGCGTTATCGGCCGCGCAACTCAAGGGGTTAAGCTGATTAATCTGGATGAGGGCGATAAGTTGGTTTCCGCCACTGCCGTTCAACCGGACGACATTAAATTGGAAGACAGCGAAATTCAAGCCTAAGCGCCTGATTAAAAACCCCGCCAATCAAACGGCTAATTCCGGACTTTCCGGTTCTCAGCACAATGCTTAAAGTAGTCAATGACAATAGGCAATCCCTCATCCACTCCAACTTTCGGTTCCCATCCTAAAATGTTTCTGGCCATCGTAATATTGGGTTGACGCACCTTCGGATCATCAACCGGCAAATCTTTAAAGATTATTTTTGATTTGCTGCCGGTTATCGCAATAACCTTTTGCGCCAGGTCAAGAATCGTCATTTCCTGAGGATTGCCAATATTCATAGGACCTGATTCGCCGCTCACGGCAAGCGCCAGAATCCCTGTAATCAAATCCGATACATAACAAAAGCTACGCGTCTGATGTCCATCACCAAAAATCGTCAGCGGCTCTTCATTCAGCGCCTGAGTGACAAACGCCGGTACAGCACGACCATCCCTTGCACGCATGCGGGGACCATAGGTATTAAATATTCTGACTATCTTCGTGTTAACCGAATGAAAACGGCGATATGCCATCGTCATGGCTTCTGCAAAACGCTTGGCCTCATCGTAAACACCACGCGGCCCAACAGGGTTTACGTTGCCCCAGTAAGACTCATCCTGAGGATGTATTAGAGGATCACCATACACTTCCGAGGTTGACGCCAATATAAACGTTGCGTTCTTTGCTCTGGCCAAGCCAAGCGCTTTGTGAGTCCCCAATGCTCCGACTTTTAGCGTCTGTATCGGCAGCTCAAGATAGTCAATCGGGCTCGCCGGCGAGGCAAAATGAAAAACAAAATCAACATCGCCGGCCAGATATATGTACTCAGTCACATCATGTTTCAGAAACCGAAATGCTTCCTTGCCGGCCAAATGTTCAATGTTGGCAATGTTACCAGTAATAAGGTTGTCGAGACAAATCACCTGATGACCTTCTGCTAACAACCTGTCGCAAAGGTGCGAACCCAGAAACCCGGCACCTCCAGTCACAACAGAAACAGGCATGTTCAGCCCTCCCTAATATCACACATTGCAGGAATGGATCACAGCATATCAAAATATTTCAAATCGGGACACAAATTCAACCCGACACAAACAATTACATCTTTTCCCATTCAACAAATAAAACCCAGTTTAGTTGATTGGCAACGCTTTGACAATCAGCGATTGCAGCGCATTCATGTCCGGAGCCGTCAAATCCGGCTTAACGGACAATATGTCGGAACCCACATAAATTGTACGGCAACCAGCCGCGCGGCCGGCCAGTATATCGCTCTCGCTGTCGCCTATTATCCATGATTCCGACAAAGTAATGTTGTGGATACGGGCAGCTTTGAATAGCATACCTGGCTTGGGTTTGCGACATTCACATTCGCCTTCATCGTGAGGACAGAAAAGAATGTCCGTCAGGCATAGTCCATATTCATCGGACAATAACTGCATCAGCCTGGCATGAATACCATCAACTTCAGCAATGGCGACCAAGCCAAGAGCAACTCCACGCTGGTTCGTTACAATTATGGCTGCATACCCTGCTTTTTGGACATGACTTAAGACCGTGGCAAATTGAGGCAAAAATTCAAACTCATCCCACGTTCGCACATATCGCGCAGGAAGTCGTTTATTGACTATCCCGTCACGATCAAAAAAAACGCATTTTTTCATGGCTTCTCCGAGGCTATGGTTCTTTCGATTACTGTAGTGCGAATGTCTTTAAACACCTGATTTCTTACATCCCCCGTGCTGTACGCCACAAATCTTAACATGTGATCGCCTGGCCCAATCGCATCCGTCGAAACGGCAAGAGAAGTTCCACAGTAACCTTCCGTCATCATCCGCCCGTCGCATAAAACCTTGAATCTGCGATACAAATTGCTTCCCGCACAATTAACATCAACGCTCATCTCAGCGCCTGCCTCCATCACTGCAGGCACCCCGAGAACCGTGAGCTCGGCAATCTCACCCCACGGTCGCGCTAATGGATCTCCAACCAGCAATATCTGCAACGGACATCTGACCGATTGAAAAAAACTCTCTATCATTGTGCATCCGGCCGCATAATGAACAAAGAAACGCGCATGCGGAAATTTTCCCCATATGGAATAAGGTTCCACAACAAGTCCTGCTGACGCAGTCGCGCCAGCGTTTATCCATGCAGTCAATTTTGTTTGGGTTGCGCTCGTAAACGCCGCCGCCAGACTCGTAAGATGTTCGGCCATCGCTCCCGGCAAATATACATTGTCTTCACCAGGATCAACGTCTGCGGCTCCGACCATCAAACCAATAATGTCGGAAACCGTCGCAGGAAAACGTCGCGTTGTTTCCACAACAATTCCTGCTTGCTTCAGTTCCTGAACAACCCCCGCATATTGCCATTCCCTGCAACGAGACCTGATGTCTCCGCTGATTACAAAATAAACGGTTCCGTTCGGCGATAAACCATCCGACTGCTGCCCCTTTCGCAAACAATCGAGAATCGTTTCCTTTGTATTGCCATTTTTGCCCATGTACCCAAGCATCATACTCGGAATCGGCATGTCTGTGCCAAGCCATTCTTTGTACGCGTCAAACGTTTGGGACGAATATGCCGGCATACCAACCCCGTCAGGCCCGGCAAATAAAGGCGATTCATACCGACCCGCTCTCACTGTTTCCCCGGAAGGCGGATTATTTGCAACAAACGTCATACCCTGAATGGACATTCTGTGCTCGGTTTTAATCACCGTTGGAAATCCTACAGAATAAGCCCATGCAAGAATATGGTCATCCACTTTGCGATCCTGCGCAACACGCAGAGCACGATGCCAGATAAGCCGCGAAAAATCCTCAACAGATATTCCGTCACGCGATTCAACAATCTCGGTGGGCACGGCAAGTTGAACTATGTTTCTTTCAGGAACACCACGCGACCGAGCATAGCTTTCAGCGATTTCAACAGAATCAGGATATACGCTGTTGGCAATAATCAATAGCTCGTGCGGGCCTATTGCCAATGCCGGTGACGCCGTGAAAAACAAAACAATCAATCCCAGCAAAATACTCATTGGCACAAGTTTACAATGAAGCGCATAATATTCGCAATCAAAGAACACGCCCTGTGCAATGAAACCGATCTTGCGCCCGCTTTTTCGAACATGAATGGATCACTGGAAGATTGGAATTGCTGACGGCAAAAGCATCACATCTCTATTTTAACAAGATCAGCGCCACCCGCGCCTTTCACCTTTGTGCCGTCCAACATATTGTAATTGATGTTGATTCCGACGCCTGTTGGATTCGGCAAAGGCGGAGCGGTGCCGCCCGGTCCATATAGACGCCCACGCAAGAAGCTCGAACTGATATCACTTATGTAATAGGTCTGGCCGTTGACAATAAGTTCGAACGTTACCGGCAACGCTCCGGCCAGCATATCAGCCGTAGCCGGTTCGAAATAACCGTCGTTCGCTTCCATCGTCCAAGAATGACCGCCCGGCGCGGAAGCGGAAACAATGCATTCCCAGTAGCCGATTCCGGAACCCATGCTTATCGTCATATTAAGCGATCCAGACATGTTGACGTTTCCGCCAATGTGCGTAACACGGGCAAAAACCGGCCCTGACCCGATGAATAGTTGTGTGCTGGTCTCGGCAATAAGAGCCGAAACAGAGGCGGCATCAAGAGCATTGCCCTTGAAAAAATACTCAAAAGGATCCTCGCTCCTGAAAAGTTGCCAATCCGTGCCAGAAGCCAAGAGAAGAGGCAGCTTCTTTTCAGGTTCAGGCTGAGGAGGAGGGTCAGGTTGCGGAACGGTCGGCACTGTCGGCACAATGGGCACGGAATCTTTAGCTTTCGGTAAAGGCGTATTCCCGGATGGAGAAACAAAACCGCCGGAACCACCCATCAAGCCCTGGAGAAACCGTCTCCTGTCTCTAGGTTTTATGCTAGTCGTTCTCACATGCCGCTGTGACATTCCGGGAAAAAATCCGATCTGTTGACCCGGCAAAAACGGAATCTGCGGACCATTCCCATACTGCGCAAAGATCTGTCGTTTGTGAGACTGAAAACAAAAATGCAGTTCCTTATTGTCCCTGAGATCGGAACCAACATCCGATCCGCGAATGCCTATTGTTGCCAATCGCGTTGTTACCCTAAATCGCTCCGGGTTTAAATCGGCAATTTTTCCGGTGA